>JAUHYN010001249.1 GCA_030426505.1 bacterium
TCCCCGCGTACTCCTCCGCGGTTGTCCCGCCGATCGCGTAGTTCTGGACGATCAGCGACGCGTACCCCGCCGCCGACAGCGCGTTCACGAGCTCGGGCCAACTCTGCTGCGCCCAGCTGTCACCGAACGAGATCACCGGCGCGGCGGAGGCGGTGCGCGGTGCGAGCAGGGCGGCGAACAACGAGGCCGTGACGAGACGAGACAGACGCATGAGAGCTCAGAACCGGAAGGCGACGCCCACGGAGGAGCGTACATCGAAGATCGTGATCGACGCGTCCGTCACCCGACCAACCTCGTCCGGGGGGAGGGGGCGGTCCGGGGCGTCGGTAAAGGTGATCGCGTCGTAGCTGATAGTGTTGTCGAAGGTGATGCCGAGATACGGCGTGACCCACACGCGCATCCCCACGCGCCCGCCGGCCATGAAGCCGCCGTTGTTGTCGCCGGACGCGAGCGGCGTCTCGTCGTACGCGACGATCAACCCGAGGAACACGCCGCCCTCGACTTCGAACAGCTCGTTGATCGGGTACCGCACGTCCGAGCCGACGAACACGCCCACGTTCGTCGCGGAGGGGATGACGTTGCCGAGGTGCTGCTCGACGTTCGCCGCCGCGACGCGCACGCCGGCGAGTGGGATGACCTTCAACGCCTGGCGGCCGCTCCCCATGACCTCGGCGTGGTAGTTCACGATGCCCATGAAATCGATCAGCAGGCCCGACGGGAACGCCGTCCCGTCCTCGCCGCGATCGATCGAGTAGGCGACCGGCCGGAACGCCGCGTCGATCCGCATCCCGACGTTCGCGCGCGGGATGATCAGCTCGAAGTCGAACGCCAACATGCTCAGCGGATCGAGCGTGTACGAGAGCGCCGACGATCCCTCGTCCGTCGCGAGCGTGTAGCTCCGCAACACCCCGGCGCCGCCGGACACGCCGACGCGCACGAACTCGGAGGGGTCGACCTCCTCCGGCGGCGGCGGCTCGAACCACACGCGCTTCGCGTCGCCCTTCGACGGCGGCGGTGGGTCGTCGAGCGACGCGGTCTCAGGCGGCGCCTCCTGCTCCTCGCCCTTCGACGAGAACCACTTCACGCTCGAGTCCTTCTTCTCGGTCGAGACGTTCGGGGCGATCGGGTCGTCGATGCCGGCGTAGGGATCACCGCTCGTCGCAGGCGGCGGGGGCGGGCCGCTCGGCGGATCGTCGGGGTCGGCGGTGATGCGCGCCTCGGGCAAAACCTCCGGCGTACCCGCGAACGGCGCGGCCTCCGGCGGCGGTGGAGGCGGCGGGGGCGCCGACGCCGTGACCGAGCCGCCGTACGCGTTCGTGATCTCCTGGAGCTTGGCGATGATCGCGCTCCCGATCTCGTTGCCGGCCTTCGTGCCCTCGCGTTTGACGTTCTTGATCGTCGTGCGCTGCTCGTACGCGATCTCCGCGGTCGCGACGTCCACCACGCGCGTCCGCACGGTCGCTCCGCGGCGGACCCGCTTCACGTAGATGTCGACGATGTGCTCGGCGCCGATCTCCAGCCCCGCGCGCGCGAGGTTGCTCGGGCTGTTCGCCCGGGTGCCCCGCAGGCGGAGCTGCTTCTTCGACTTGTCGAGCTCGCGCGACGGGACGAGCGGACCGATCGCTTCCACCATGCGCCGCCGAATCGCGCGCCCGATCTTGCTGCGGTAGCTGCGGTCCTTGCCCCGCACGTCGACGACGACCCGAATCCCCCGAATCGAGGTCCAGTCCTGAGCCGACGCCGTCCGCTCCGAGAGCCACGGTCCGGCGACCAGGAGCCCCAAAAGCGCGGCGATCGCGGTCGGTTGGCGACGCATCTGCACCCACCAGCATCGCACGAACGCGGGGGCGTCTTGCCAGTGAAATCGAACCCGTACTAGGACCCGCCCGTGCTGAAGCCGATTTCGAGCCACGCCGTGGCCGCGCTCGCCGGTCTCTCGATCGCGTGCGCTTCGTCGAACCCCGAGACGTCCGAGGCCGAGAGCGCGGCCAAGAAGGCCACCGCCGACATCGGCGAATCGTGCCGTCAGACGCTCGCGAAGGCCGAAGGGCTCCGCCAGACCCTCCAGGCGGTCCCGGCGGCGGAGCGCTCCGTCGAATCGGTGTTCCTCCCGTACAACGAGCTGTGGCGCGAGGTCGCCAACGCGATGGGCGACGCCGAGCTCATGGGCGCCGTCCACCCCGAGGCCGCGCGCCGCGAGCAGGCCGAGGCCTGCGATCGCGCGCTCAAGGCCTTCGCCAACGAGCTGACGCTGGATCGCGCGGTCTACGAGGCCGTCGCGGGGGTCGACCTCGCCGACGGCGACGCCGGGACGAAGCGCTTCGCCGAGAAGGCGCTCCTCGAGTTCCGCCTCGCCGGCGTCGACAAGGACGAGGCCACGCGCACCCAGCTCAAGGCGCTCCACGGCGAGATGGTCGAGCTCGGCCAGAAGTTCTCGCGCGCCATCCGCGACGACGTGCGGAAGATCCAGGTGGATCCGAAGCAGCTCGCGGGCCTGCCGGAGGACTTCATCGCCGCGCACCCCGTCGAGGACGGCAAGGTCACGCTGACCACGAACTACCCGGACTTCTTCCCGGT
>JAUHYN010000102.1 GCA_030426505.1 bacterium
CACCGGCGCGATGCCGATGACCTTCGTCGCGCCCATGAAGGGCGCCCAGAAGAACGGCCACCGCTCGATCCACTTCGCGCCGGGTGTGTTGAGGGTCTCGAAGTCCGACGACCGCGGGAGGTAGAGGCGCGCGCCCGCTTCGACGACCGCCTTCTGGATCCCGCTGCGCACGAAGCAGCTCTCGGGCGACTCGATCGGGTTGTCGGCGACGCGGATCTCCTTCGCGCCCGCGTCGCGCAACAGGTAGATCAGCTCGGCGACGACCTCGGGGTTCGACGTCGCGCCGAGGGGCGCGGAGCGCTCGAACGCGACGTTCGGTTTGATGACGACGATGTCGTCCTTCGTGATGAAGCGACGAATGCCGCCGATCGCGTCGATCGCGCCGCGGAGGAGTTTGCCGGGCGACTCGCCGCGCGCGACGCCGAGGTGCGCGGCGACCGCGCTCTTCTCGACCGCGAAGCCGTCCTTGGGGAGCACGAGCTCGCGCTTCTTCGGTTTGCCGATCTCTCCGGTCGGGTCCTTCAGCGACAGCGGCCACTCGCTCGGCGCGAGCGAGAGGTAGCCGGCGCCGAGCGCGGCGCCCGAGACGATCGAGGCTTGCTTCAGGAACTGCCGACGCTCGCGCTGGTGGTGCTCGAGCTCTTCCGGCGTCGCCGCGGGCGGCGTCTTGGTGTCGTCGGACACGGCGACGGCATGATACGTCGCCGCCGGCCCGTCCGCACGCCGATTCTCGGCGGGAATGCGCTGAGAATCCGAAGTGTTCCGGGCGTCTTTGTCGGTCCTACGGCCTCACGCGGTCGCGTTGGCGCCCAGGACCCACACGATCGCGCAGCCTCCGACGATCGCCGCGTCGACCGCGCCGTCGAACCGCAGCCGGAGCGCCGCGCCGCGGCGGAGCGCTCGCAGACGGATCGGGACCTGCGCGACGAGCGTCGCCGCCACGACGATCCCCATCGGGTGCAGCGACCACGCCCCGGACAAGTCGCCCCCGAGGGTGAGCGCGACGCTCCGCGTGACGCCGCAGAACGGGCCCGGTCCGCCGAGGGACGACCGCACGAGGCAGTGGCCCACGCCGTCGAGGGCGACGGCGACGAGGGGGAGGGTGACGAGGAGGAGCGCGCTCGTGACGAGGACGTTGAGGTGGTAGGCGCGCGCGGGGTCTCGAACGCGGCGCACCAACCAACGGCTCGGCACGGCGGCGACGATCACTGGGCTAGCCTTGCCAGACGTGGCCGCAGCTCCCGCACGAGGTGGGCTTGCGACCCGCGAGGAGCGCGAGCAAGCCGACGGGGAAGAAGCAGATCGCTACGATGATCGCCCATGCGGGGAAGCCACCCTGCTGCGCCATCTGATTGCACTTCGGACACGAAACGGCCGCCATGAGTCGGGTTCTAGCAGGCGTCCGCGGGGACGCGCAACGCGGCGCGCGGGCCTCGGGATTGAGTTTACGAATCGGCCCCGAGCCACTAAGAGCCGCGGCGAGATGACGAAAGTGACGATGATTCGCGGGGACGGCATCGGCCCCGAGGTGATGGACGCGACGGTCGAGCTGGTCGAGGCGACCGGCGTGGCGATCGAGTGGGACGAGCAGTTCGCCGGCGAATCCGCCGTGCGCGCCAAGGGGACGCACCTCCCGGGCGATACGCTCGCCTCGATCCGCGAGAACAAGGTCGCGCTGAAGGCGCCGCTCACGACGCCGGTCGGCGGCGGGTTCCGGAGCGTCAACGTCGGGATGCGGCAGGAGCTCGACCTGTACGCGAACGTCCGCCCCGCGCGCGCGGTCGAGGGCGTGAAGACCCGCTTCGACGACGTGGATCTGGTCGTGGTCCGCGAGAACACGCAGGGCCTCTACTCGGGCATCGAGCACTACATCGATCCGAAGAAGGACGCGGCGCAGGCCATCTCGTTCATCTCGCGCTACGCTTCGGATCGCATCATCCGCTTCGCGTTCGAGTACGCGCGCAAGAATGGCCGCAAGAAGGTCACGCTCGTCCACAAGGCGAACATCCTGAAGCTGACGACGGGGCTCTTCCTCACGGTCGGCCGGGAGATCGCGGCCGAGTACCCGGACATCGAGTTCGACGACCGCATCGTCGACGCGATGGCGATGCAGCTCGTGATGAAGCCGCAGATCTTCGACGTCATCGTCACCACGAACCTCTTCGGCGACATCCTCTCCGACCTCACCGCCGGCCTCGTGGGCGGCCTCGGCCTTGCGCCCTCCGGCAACTACGGCCAGGGCATGGCGATCTTCGAGGCGATCCACGGTACCGCGCCGGACATCGCGGGCAAGGGCGTCGCGAACCCGACCGCGCTCGCGCTGTCGGCGTCGATGATGCTGGTCCACCTCGGTCACACCGAGGCGGCGGATCGGCTGCGCGAGGCGATCATGGACACGATCGCGAAAGGCGACGGCACCACGCCGGACCTCGGCGGCAGCGGCACGACGAAGACGTTCACCGCCGCGGTGCGGTCGCGCTTGAGCTGAGATTCGCTCGGCCGCGGACCGGGCGCGTGTCGTAGCGAGCGGGGGGATCGGGTTACGCTCCTCGCCGTTGCGCCGCCTCGTCTTCGCCGTCTTCGTCCTCGCGCTCGCCCTCGCCGTCGCGGCGTGGTGGTGGATCCGGCCCGCGCCGCGCGTGGCCGAGATCGACGCGCCGGCCCGGCGGGTGACACGCGCGCCTTCGATGTCGGATCCGCCGCGGGCTGCGCCGTCGAAGGCGGTCGCGGAGGCTCCCGCCGCGCGCGCGCCGAAGCCAGCGACACCGGACCCCGACGACCCGAAACACACCGAGATCCGCGACGCGCTCGCCGAGACCTTCCGGGCGCGCTTCCCGGATCGTGATCCCTCCGACGCCGAGCTCGATCGCATGGCCTCCGCGCTCCAGCGGATGATGGCCGCGCGCGACGCGCTGCGGGCGCTCGACGGGAGCACCGACGAGGGCGGCGAGCGACGACGGCTCCGTGACGCGCTGGGGGAGGCGGTCGCGGAGTTCGAACAGGTCGCCGAGCACCCGCTCTCCGAGGTCACGAAGGAGACCGGCGCGGGGGGAATCTCGAACGACGACGACCCGGACGAAGCGGTCGTCTTCGAGACGATGGAGGCCCCGTGAGGTACGTCCTTGTCCTGCTCCTGCTCGTGGCGTGTACGCGCCCCGCGCCGCCTCCGCCGCCGGTCGACCGCGGCGACGATCCGATCGTCGCGCGCGTGGGCGACGAGGTGATTCGCCGCTCCGAGGCCGAGCGCCGCGTGGCGATGGAGATCTTCCGCCGCCGCGTCGACATCCACTCGCTCGTGAGCCGCGAGGTCGACGCGCTCGTCGAGCGCCGCCTCCTCGAGCGCGAGGCCGAGCGCCGCGGCACGACGGTCGACGCGATGCTCGACGCCGAAGTCGACACCACGCCCGTCGCGGAAGCCGAAGTCGACGCCTACCTCGCCGAGCACGACCTCGCCGAGGACAAGCGCCCGCGCGCGCGCAATTACCTCGACGGTCGTCGCCGAATCGAACAGCGCCTCGCGTTCGTGGCGAAGCTCCGCGAGCGCGCGGGCGTCGAGGTCACGCTCGCGCCTCCCGAGATGCCGCGCGTGGACGTCGACATCGAGGGCGCGCCGAGCCGCGGACCGAACGACGCACCCGTGACGATCGTCCACTTCGGCGCGTTCACGGATCCGCGCTCCGCCGAGCTCGCGGGATGGATCGCCGAGGTGCGTGAGCGACATCCGCAGAAGATCCGAGAGGTGTTCCGCCATGCGCTGAAGCCGCGGGACGAACTCGGTCTGCAAGCTGCCTTGCTCGCGCGGGACGCCCAGAAAAAAGATCGCTTCTGGTCCGTGTACGACGCGCTGTTCCGAAAGGCTGGAGCGCTGCGTCAATCTGACTTGCAAGCCCTCCGCGCGGAGCTGGAGCTCGATGCGGAGCCGACCGATCCGAGCGCGGCCTCCACGCGCATCGTTGCGCTGCGCGAGGAGTTGGAGATTGCACAGAAGAGCGGAGTCCACGCACCGCCCGTGGCCTTCGTGAACGGTCTCTGGTTCCAGCACTCGTTCGGTGAACCGCGCTTCGAGTCGCTCGTACGCGATGCGCTCTCCTCGCCTACCGTGCGAGAGTCCCTGCGCAAGTGAGCTTGCGACGTCCTTACATCGCACCCGAGGGCCGCCGCTACGATGCGCGCGCGGCACTCACGTCGCGAGAAGGAGGAACGGATGCAAGGCAGACTGACACTCGGGGTGACGGTGATCGTGTGTATGGGAGTGATGGGCGTGGCGGACGCGCAGCCGAAGGATCCGCGCCTGCAGCCGAAGCGGCTGTCGAGTGTCGGTGACTCGATCACCGAAGCGATCAACGCGGAGGAGTACAACCTCTTCAGCCCGATCAACCCCAACCACTGGGCGAGCTACGCGAACGGCTACCGCGGATTCTGGGAGTGGCTACTCGGCCGCACCAACGTCAACAGTCACAACCAACGGATCACTTCGGCGTTCGGATCGAGCGGCCGCAAGAACTACATGGAGGGCCTCAGCGGCGCCGACTCCTATGACCTGCTCCCGCAGATGCAGCAGTCGGTCGGACGACAGGCCACGTACGTCCCCGTACTCATGGGGCACAACGACGTGTGCCAGAACGACTTCGCGGACATCCCGACGGACGCCGAGTTCGAGGCCAACCTCCGCGCCGGCCTCGAGGCGTTGCGCACGGGGCTCCCGAACGGCGCGACGATCTACGTGCTCGCGATCGTCGACATCTACAAACTCTGGGAGCTCGGCGACGAACTCACCTCGCTCGGCTTGATCAACTGCCAAGTGGTCTGGGCCGCGACGCTGTTCGACATCTACCCGTGCGGCACGATGTTGAGCCCGAACAACAGCGAAGCCGATCGTCAGTACACCCGCAGCCGCAACCTCGCGTTCAATCAGATCATCGAGGACGTCGTCGCGGAGTACGAGGCGAACGACCCGCACCACCACTACAGCTTCACCGACGAGACCTTCCTCTATGACTTCACGCCGAGTCAGGTCTCCGGGTTCGACTGCTTCCACCCGTCCGCGCAGGGCCAGAAGGAGCTGTCGCGCGTGACGTGGGACGACGGCCCCTTCGGGAACTGAACCGTGACATGACCCCGCCTGGCGTGCTCGATTACGCGCCATGCTCAGAGTCGAGCGCGACGGCGACGTCGTCACCCTCACCATCGACCGCCCCGAGCGTCGCAACGCGCTCGACGGTCCGCTGTGGAGCGCGCTGAAGGAGGCCGCCGACCAGGTCGCGGCCGACCCGCCGCGCGCCGTCATCGTCACCGGGTCCGCCGGCCACTTCTGCGCCGGGATGGATCTCAAGATGGACAACCCGCTCGTTGCGCGGCTCGTCCCCGCCGTGACCGCGAAGGACGAGGACGCGCTCCGCGCGCTGATCGTCGAGCTGAAGGGCGTGGTCGACGCGATCGCCTCCATCCCCGCGCCAGTCGTCGCCGCGGTCGAGGGCGCGTGCGCGGGCGGCGGCCTCGAGGTCGCGCTCGCGTGTGACATGCGCATCGCCGGCGACGGCTCGTTCTTCTCCCTCCCCGAGACCCACATCGGCATGGTCCCCGACGTCGGCGGCACCGTGCGCGTCTCCCGGTTGGTCGGCGCGGGCCGCGCGACCGAGCTGATCCTCAGCGGCCGTCGCTTGGACGCGACGGAGGCCAAAGAGTGGGGCCTCGTGAACCGCGTCGTCCCCGCCGGCACCGCGCTGGAGTCCGCGCGCGCGTTCGTGCAAGAGCTCCGCGCCGCGGGCCCGGCTTGCACGCGGCACATCCTCGAGGTCCTCCGGCAGGTCCCCGCGCCCACGTTCGCGCAGGAGACCGAGGCCGGCGTCCGCGCGCTCACGAGCGGCGAGGCGGTGGAAGGCGCGATGGCGTTCGTCGAGAAGCGCCCGCCGAAGTGGTTGGCATGAGGCGCGCCGCGCTCCTGCTGCTCCTCGCGGCGGCTTGCTCCGAGAAGCCGACGCTCGTCGCGATCGCACCCGCGGTCGACTCGATCGTGATCCACGACGTCGCTGTGCTCGACGTCCTGACCGGATCGATCGCGCGCGGTCGGGACGTGCGCATCGAAGGCGATCGCATCGTCTCGATCACCGCCGCCGCCGCGGAGCCGGAGGCGACCAAGATCATCCGCGGCAAGGGCGCCACGCTCGTCCCCGGCCTGATCGATCTCCACGGTCACACCGGCAGCAACCCCGAGCCGCCGTGGGACGCGGGCCTCCCCAACGTCGCGCTCAACCTCCAGCGCTACCTGTTCTGCGGCGTGACCACGGTGTTCGACCCGGGCGCGTTCGACGAAGAGGTCTTCGAGCGCCGCGCCGACCTCGCCGCGGGTGAGCAGATCGGACCGCACCTGTTCGCGGCGGGACCGGTGTTCACGGCGCCGGGCGGGCACCCCGTCCCGATGTTCGAGGAGAACCTCCCCGCCATCATCGGCTGGTACATCATCGATCACTCCACGCGTCAGGTCGCGACGCCGGACGAAGCGAAGGCCGCCGTCGACGCGCTGCTCCCTTCGAAGCCCGACTTCGTGAAGTTCGTCGTCGACGCCATCCCGGAGGGGACGCCGCGCATCGACCCCGACGTCGCGAAGGCGATCGTGAAGGCCGCGAATGCGGGCGGCGTCCGCGCGGTCGCGCACATCGGCACCACGAAGGACGCCATCACCGCCGCCGACGCGGGCATCGCGGCGTGGATCCACGGCGTCTACAAGGAGCGGATCCCGGACGACATGATCGCGAAGATCGCCGGCTACGGCATCCCGATGGCGCCCACCCTCGTGGTCTTCGACAGCTACGCGACCCTCGGCCAACAGCCGCGCGCCCCGACGTGGCTCGAACAGAAGATGGTCCGCGCCGACAAACTCGAGGCGTACGACCACCGGCCCGAGGACTTCGAAGTGGATCCCGAGCTGTTGAAGATGGTCGAGACGATGGCGAAGGAGCGCCAGTCGGGCCTCGACAACGTGCGCCGCCTGCACGCCGCCGGCGTCACCATCCTCGCGGGCAGCGACGCGCAAGCCGGCGTCTTCCACGGCACGGGCCTGCACCGCGAGCTCCGCCTGCTGGAGAAGGCGGGCCTGTCGCGCATCGAAGTCCTCCGCGCGGTCACGATCAACAACGCGCGCTTCCTCGCCGACTCCGAGGACCCGCCGTTCGGCGTCATCGCGCCGAACAAGATCGCGGACCTCGTGCTCGTCGACGGCGACCCGCTCGAGGACCTCGCCGCGCTCGAGCGTATCCGCGAGGTCTTCCTCTCCGGGCGACGCGTCGAACGCGGCGGCCTACTCTGAAGCCGCGCGGAGCGCCGCCGCCACACGCACCGCCATCGCGACGATCGTGAGCGTGGGGTTCGCGTAGCCCGACGTCGGGAACGTCGCGCTCCCCGCGATCCACAAGTTCGGCACCCCGTGGACGCGGCACTGCGCGTCCACCACGCCGCGCTTCGGGTCGTCGTGCATCCGCGCGGTGCCCATGTGGTGGTGGCCGCCGTGGAGGTGTTCGTCGGTGTCGAGGGGATCGAAGCCGTCGGCCCAGCAGCGGATGCGGCCGAGCGCCCGCGCGCCGAGGCTCTCGGCGACGAGGCGCTGCGTGTCGAGGAGTGAGCGCTTGTCGAGCTCCGTGAATCGCCAGTCCATCACGACGCGACGGAGCCCGAGGGCGTCGCGCTCTTCGTCGAGCGTGAGGCGGCTGTCCGGGTTGGGGGCCTGCTCGGGGCGCTCGAGCATGTCGGCGAAGTACATCGCGCGCTCGGGGACGGCGCGGCCGTCGATGTCGAGCGTGAGCTCGTGCGCGGCGCGATCCACTTGGGAGAGATCGCGCTGACGGCGGTACCTCTTCTTCATCACCTCGACCACGCCCCCGGAGCGCGAGTCCGCGAACGCCCCGACGAGGAAGTGTTGGTTGAGGAGCTTGCGCGCGCGCTGCGCCGCGGGAGCGACGCGCACCGCGAGCCGCGCGTCCTCGGAGACGGTGACGCGCTTCATGCGCCCGCGCGCGTCCGGGGTGGGCGCGACCCAACGGATCTTGCGGAGCTCGAGGTGCTGCATGAAGAAGCGGCCGACGAGGTCGTGCTCGTTTCCGAGGCCCGCCGTGTGCTGGTTCGTGCAGTTGAGGAGGAGGCGGGCCGTCTCGACCGCGCCGACCGCGAGCACGAAGTGCTTCGCGCGCACGACGAACGAGGCACCGCCGATCGTCTTCACGCGCGCCGCGACGATGCGGGTCTTGTCGGCGTCGAGCGTGAAGTCGACGACGCTCGAGTGCAGGAGGACGTCGACGTTGTCGGCCGCCTCGAGCTCGGGCCGATACACCGCGCCGAAGCGGGTGGGCGGGCTGATCCGGAAGATCATGTTCTCGAGCTGCTCGTTGTGTTCGTACAGGCGTTGGTCACTCGGCGCGGTCTCCGCCTTGGCGTCGTACGCGTACGGGATCTGACACAGCGTACTCGCGCGCCGGTACGCGTCCTCCAGCGCCTCGCGACCGAACGGCCACCCCGAGTGCGGCACCCAGTCGCGCTTCTCGAAGTCGATCGGATCGAATGGCCTCGACCACCCGCCCCAGTGCCCGGTCGTCCCGCCGAACACCCGCCAGCGGTTGTGTTGCAGCGGGTCCGTGCGCAAGCCGACTTGCCGCGCGCGGTACATCTCCTGGTAGTCGGGGTCGAGGCCGTCGCCGCCGGCCTCCACGAGCGTGACGCGCATCGGCGCCCCCGCGAGCTCCAGCGCGGCGCTGATGCCGGCCGCGCCGCCGCCGATCACGCAGACGTCGGTCTCGACGTCGGCCTTCAGCTCGCGACCGTCGACGAAGCGCCCCACGTCAGCCCCTCGCCACCCAGGCGCACAGGTCCGCCTCGGTCTTCGAGAAGAACCAGCCCTGGACCTGCACGATGCGGCCCGCGGCGAAGTCCTCCCGCACGCGCGTCACGATGCGCTCGGCGATCGCGTCGTCGCTCGCTTCCTTCAGGAACGCTTCGATCGACGCGAGGTCCGGCGCGCCGTGTTCGGCGGCGTACGCGATGCCGATCGCCTCCGCCGCGCCGGGGGAGGACAGCAGCCCGTAGTCCTCACCGAACGCGTCGCGCATCGCCCACGCGCCGCCCGCCGCGGCGAGGCCCGCGAGCCCGATCAGGACGTTCCGGCGCGTCGCGCTCACGACTTCATCCGCTGCACGTAGTCCTTGGTCGCGGCGACGACCTTCGGCGACAGCAAGATCACGGCGATGAGGTTCGGCACGGTCATCAGGCCCAGCGCGAGATCGCCGAAGCCCCACACGACCTCCAGCGCGAGCACGGAGCCGAGGAAGACGAAGCCGGTGTAGACCACGCGATAGGGGAGCACGTAGCGCGACCCGACGAGGTACGTGACGCAGCGGTCGCCGTAGTACGACCACGAGATCATCGTCGAGAGCGCGAAGAGGAACACACACAGCGTCACGATCCAGCTGCCGCTCTTCGTGATCTTCTCGAGCCCGCGGTCGAACGCGAACGCGGTCAGCGCCGAGCTGTTCTGGAGCGTGAGGCCGCGGAGCACGAGGCCGTCCGGAGTGACCGCGCCCGTCGCGAAGTGAATCGTCATCGTGCCCTCGAACGGCTGACCGTCCTTCAGCAGCACGGGGTTGTCGACGGTACCGTCCGCCGCGATGAAGTGGACGCGGTTCTGCTCACCCGCCTCCACCGCGATCGATTGCGCGACGGTCGCGCTGTCGACGGTGTCGAGCTTCGCGACGGCGTCCGCGATCCACTGCGCTTCGGCGTCGCCGCCCATCGCGAAGAAGTGCATCGGCACCGCGGTCGCCGCGCCGACCGGCATCTCGGTGAGCTTCTTCTCGTCCCACACGCCGGTCATCACGATCACGATCCCGGTGAGCGTGCAGATCATCAGCGTGTCGATCAGCGGCCCGAGCATGGCGACCAGGCCCTCGCGCACGGGCTCGTCGGTCTTCGCCGCGGCGTGCGCGATGGGCGCGGAGCCCTGGCCGGCCTCGTTCGAGAACAACCCACGCTTCACGCCCCACAGCAGCGTGATGGAGAAGATGCCCGCGACGGAGCCGCCGAGGCTCGCGGCGGGGTTCAGGAAGCCGTCCTTGATCGCCGTGACGGTCTCGGGGAGGTCGCGCCAGTTGAGGACGATGACGGCGACCGCGCCGAGCACGTAGATGGCGGCCATCGTCGGCGCGAGCTTCGAGGAGACCTGCGCGATGCGCTTGATGCCGCCCAGGATCACCACGCCCACGAGGAGCGAAGCGATCGCGCCGACTACGTACGGCGACGCGCCGAGCTCGGTCTGCGCGCTCACCGCGACAGTGTTCGCCTGGTTCATGTTGCCGCCGCCGAACGACGCGACGACTGCGCACCCCGCGAAGAACACCGCCATCCACTTGAAGCGCGGACCGAGGCCCTGCTCGATGTAGTACATCGGGCCGCCCGCCGCGTTCCCGTCGTCGTCGAACGCGCGGTACTGCATCGACAACGTACACTCCGCGTACTTCAGCGCCATGCCGAAGAAGGCGGTGATCCACATCCACACCAACGCGCCGGGGCCGCCGTAGTGAATCGCGGTCGCGACGCCCGCGATGTTGCCGATGCCGACCGTCGCCGACAGCGCGGTGGAGAGCGCGGCGAAGTGACTGATGTCGCCGTCGTGTTCGGGGTCGTCGAACTTACCGGCGACGACGAGCAGCGCGTGCCACACCTGACGGAGCTGCACGAAGCCGAGGCGGAAGGTGATGAAGGCGCCGGTCCCGAGGAGGAGGGCGATGAGCCAAGGGAGCTGCTCCGGGAACCCCCAGACGATGTGATTCAGGTCTTCGATCATGTCGGCGTTCAGGAGAGGAAGAGGTCTTTCGCGCGCGTCATGTGGTGCGCGACGTCCACGCCGTGCGGGCACGCGTCGCGGCAGCCCGAGAAGTCTACGCTCGCGAGCGCGCGCGTGTCGGCGTCGAGGCCGTCGAACAGCGCCTTCGCCTTCGCGGTCTCACCGTAGGCGTCGTGGTACATCAACAGGCGCATCGCCGTGCCGATCTGGACCGGCCGATCGATCGCGGCGCGGCAGTGGTGATCGCACCCGTCGCAGGCGAGGTGACGCGTCGCCTTCGCGTACTTGTCGAGCGACTCCCAGTCCGCGCTGCCCATCTCGCCGCGCGACATCGCCGCCGCGGCGTTCGCTTTGACCTTCTCGAACGTGTCCATGTGCGAGACGATCGAAGTGATCCGCTCGTCGGCCCACACAGCCTTCATCACCGCCTGGAACTTGTCCCACTTGCCGGTCTTCTCGTACTTCTTCCACGCGTCCGAGAACGACGCCTCCGAGCCCTGCGTCTTCATCGCGACGAGGCCCACGTTGGCCTTCGCCGCCGCGTCGATCGCCGCGTTGAGCTTCTTGTCGCCGTACTGCCGGAAGTTGTAGCGGAACTGGACGACCTCGACCCACGGCGTCTTCGCCGCGAGCTCGAGCAGCTCCGGCACGTTGCCGTCGTGGCAGGAGAAGCCGAAGTGGGCGATCTTGCCCTCCTTCTTCAGGCGCTCCACCAGCTTCGCCATCTCGGCGTTCAGCGTCTTCGGATCGCCGAGCCCGTGCAGCATGTAGAGATCGAAGTGATCGGTGCGTGCCTTCCTGAGGCCGTCCTTCAGGTCCTTCTCGAGCTGCGCGGGCGCGTGGCGCTCGGTCTTGCCGGAGAGGAAGAGCTCCTTGCGGTTGCGGGCGCGCGTGTGGAACGAGCCGACCGCGCTCTCCACGGTCCCGCCCGCGTAGACGTAGCCGGTGTCGAAGTATGTGACGCCGAGGCGCACCGCCTCCGCGAGGCGCGGGTCGAAGCGCGGGTGGAACTTCATCGCCATGCCCATCGCGAGGATCGGGACGTCGACGCCGGTCTTGCCGAGCCGCTTCTTCGGGACCTTCGCGTCCGCCGCGTAGCCGACGGACGCGCCGAGCATCGAGGCGCCCACCGCGCCCGTGCCGATCGCGAGCATCTCGCGCCGGGTGAGATCGTGCTTCGTCATCAGTAGCCCTCCTCGTAGCTCGGTTCGCCCTCGGATCCGGGCTCACCCTCGAGCGCGCCCTCCGTGGGTTCGCCTTCGTTCGGTTCGCCCTCCGTGGGTTCGCCTCCCGTGGGTTCGCCCACGGGCGCCTCGTCCGGCGCGTCGTCGTACTCGCCGCCGCCGGTCACCTTCGGCTTCTCTTGCGCGCGCTGAACCTGCGCGGGTGTCATCGCAGAGACCTTCGCCTCGAGCTTCGCGAGCGCGGCCTTCGCCTGCGCGACGTCCTCCGCGGAGCGCACGCCGATCGCGAACACGCCCACCGCCTTCGATCCGGAGAAGCGGTTGAGATAGCGGTCCGCGACCCACTTCACGCCGGCGTCCGTCGTGTCGACGCTGCCGTACTGCAGAAAGCCCTCGTCGAACTGCGTGGCGAGCGCCTTCGCGGCGGCCTCGTCGGCCTGCGACACCACGAAGACCTCGGTCTCACCGTCCTCGAGCATCGCGGTGTGGACGTCGTTCGCGAACGCGAAGCCGAATGCGTTCTGCGGTTGGTACGAGACCTTGCCGGGGTTGATGCCGAGGCCGGTCACGAACAGCGCGTAGCTCCACGGGAGCGCTTCGCCCTCGAGCCCTTCCGTGAGGCGCTCCGCCGCGAATGCGAGCTGCGCCTTCACGGGCTCGGACTCGTCGGCGCCGATGCCGCGCGCGTAGTAGCGGCCGCGCGTCATGAACAGCGCGTTGCGATCGATCACCGTGAGGCCGCCGTCCGAGACCTCGGGGGTCGCGTCCGGAGGGATCTCGCCGGAGAACGCGCCGAGCGCGTTGGCGCCGCTGCCGAGGTCGTACAGTTCGATGTCGACGGTGATCGACATGTCGTCCTTCTTGCCGAGCGCGATGAAGTAGAGGCGCTGGAAACCGAACGACTTGTAGAAGCCCTCGCGCCCGTCGATCTTCTCGTAGAGGTTCGAGGTGTCGAACGTGGACAGCTCCCCCTCGCGCCACCCCTCCATCGCGAGCCCCTTCGGCACCGGCCCGCGCTCGATCGCGCGCGTGGGCGCGCGGT
>JAUHYN010000103.1 GCA_030426505.1 bacterium
AGCGCGTTGCCGATGAGGTTCTGGAAGAGCTGACCGAGCTGCACGGCATCTCCGTACACCTCCGGGAGCCCGGCGTGCTCCACGCGACCGCCCGTTTGTCGGATCCGTCGGTCGAGCGCGCGCTGCACGCCGGCCATCACCCCGTTCATGTCGACGCGCTCGAACGGCCGACCTTGTGAGCCCACGCGCGAGTACTCGAGGAGCGCGCCGACCAGCGCTTGCATCCGACGGGCGCCGTCGACCGCGTAGTGGATGTACTTGTCGGCGCGTTCGTCGAGCTGCCCCGCGTAGCGGCGCGCGAGGAGCTCGGAGTAGTTCGCGACCATCCGCAGAGGCTCCTGCAGATCGTGGGACGCGACGTACGCGAACTGTTCGAGCGCGGCGTGGCTCCTCTGGAGCTCCGACTCACGTTGGAGGCGCTCGGTGAGGTCCGTGATCGAGGCGATCGTCGCGAGCCCGGAGGGGCCGTCGATCGGCGTCAGGCCGATCTCGACGGGGACCGAACTGCCGTCGCTTCGGACGGCGAAGAGGTCTCGCCCGGCACCCATCGGGCGCGCCGCGGGTGCCGCGATGAACGAGGCGACGTCGTCGACGTGCGCGGCCCGCGCGCGCTCCGGGACGAGCAGATGGATCGGCTGGCCGAGGAGCGCGCCGCGCTCGTATCCGAAGAGCCGCTCGGCGGCGCGGTTGACGAGCGTGATCGTGCCGGCGCCGTCCACGATGACCGTCGCGTGGGCGGTCGCCTCGACCACGCGCGCGAACCACGCGGCGGCGCGCTCGCGCTCGGTGAGATCCACGACCGACACGAGCGTGTCCCAGCCGCCGGAGGCCTCGAGGCGGGTCCACGTGACCTCGAGCGGGAGCTCGTGGCCCTCGTGGTGACGCCCGACGCGGCGCTGGGGTGCGCCCGTGTCGTCGCGGTCGAGCTCGAGGTCGGCGGTCGCGCCGTCGGTGACGAGGTCCGAGAGGCGGGCCTTCGCGAGCGCCTCGGAGGTGAATCCGAAGATCGCCGCGGCCGCGGGGTTCGCGTGGACGATCGCGCCGTCACGATCGACGACGAGCATCCCGTACGGCGCGTGGTCCACGATGAGGCGGAAGAGGGCGCCTTGGGCTTCGAGGCGGTCGTTGCGATCGCGGATCGCGCGTCGCATGTCCTCGAACGTCCGCGCGAGCGCGACGACTTCGGCGCCGCCGGAGCTCGGGAGCGCAGGGAGTGGCGCGGCGTCGTCGTCCGCGAACGCGGCCACGGCGCTGGTGAGGCGTTCGAGGGGCCGGGCGAGGCTGCGTGCGACGAGCACCGCGAAGAGCACGCCGAAGGCCAC
Organism: bacterium; assembly: GCA_030426505.1. Taxonomy (GTDB): domain Bacteria; phylum Myxococcota; class Kuafuiibacteriia; order Kuafuiibacteriales; family Kuafuiibacteriaceae; genus JAUHYN01. The sequence continues at coordinate 1,323 of JAUHYN010000103.1, forward strand.
GGCGATGGCGCCGACCCCCCACACCACGCTGCGGATCCGGCCGACGGGCTCCATCAGCTGCGCGATCGGGATCGCCTCGACCAGGACCAGCCGCTCCGTCGAGACTCGCCACGGGCGCGTCACGAAGACGTCGTCGGGGGTGAAGACGCGCTGCGGGCCATCCTCGGCGAGCGCGGCGGTGAGCGCCGGGAGCTCCGTCGTGGCCTGGTGGTCCGTCTCGAGGTCCGTCGCGAAGGTGCGCGAGGGATCGGGGTGGAGGAGGAAGTCACCTCGGTCATCGATCAGGTAGAGGCGGCGATCCGAGGAGGCCGCGCGCATCTCCTCGAACACGTGGGTCATGTCGAGGTTGAGGACCAGGACGCCGAACCGCGTCCCGTCGGGGCGGTCGACCGGCGCGGCGACGCGCATGGTCGGTCGGTGCGGGACCTCGATCGCGCCGTGTTCTCGATTGAGCTCCACCCGGGAGACGAAGCGCTCGCCCGGCGGCAGCTCCATCGCGGTTCGGAAGTAGGGTCGGGTCCCCTTGTCCTGCAGCCCCTCGGGCGGCACGACGCGAGGCGGCGCGTCGGAGTCGGTGCGGTCGACCCGGATCCGCTCGCGCCCGGCGGCCCCGATCAAGCGGAACTGGCGGATCGCGGGGTGGTGCGTCATCACCGCGACGATGGCGTCCGTGGCGCGGGCGGTGGCGCCGGGATCGAGCGGCGCGTCCGGGTCGCCCGAGAGCGCAGCGACCAGGGGGCTGTCGCGGAACGCGAGGGTGTCGGCGCGGGCGGTCTCGAGGTGCCGGTCGATCGCGGACGCGACGAGCTGCGCGTGGCGCTCGAGGTCGCGGGTGGCGATGGGGAGGAGCGCGTCCTCGAGGCTGAGACCGAGGAGGATCACGATCGAGATGATCGAAATGAATACGATCAGGGCGCTGGCTGCCCCGAACCGGACCGCGATGCTCATAGTCCGTGCGACCGGGCCGATGGGTTCGAATGACGCGAGGCTACGCTCTGAGCGCGGTCCGTCCCGGCCCTGGCTCCCTGAGGGACATGCCAGACTCGGGTGACCGAAGGGAAGGGCGTACCCTCTGCAAAGTTAGCGGTACGACGCGGTGAGGGGGATCGGGACCAAGGCGTCGGGGGACGCGGCGGGGCGCAAGACGCGCCTGTTGATCGTCGACGACGAACCCACGGTCGCGCGCTCCATCGCGCGGGCGCTGGAGTTCGACGGCTACGAAGCGCGGGTCGCGTCGGGCTTCGACGAGGCGATCGTCCAAATCGACGCGATCGATCTCCTCCTCACCGACATGCAGATGCCCGGCAAGACGGGCCTCGACCTGTTGCTCGAGACACAGCGGCGTCGGCCGGAGCTCCCGGTCGCGATCATGACCGCCTTCGCGTCCGTCGAAAACGCCCTGTCCGCGATGCAGCAGGGCGCCTACGACTACCTCCTCAAGCCGTGCCACACCGAGGAGATCATCCTGAAGGTCGAGCTCGGGCTGCGCCTGTCGCGCTACGAGCACGAGCTGAAGCGCCGGAACGCCGAGCTCGAGCGGATGTCGTGGCAGCTCGCCGAGCAGAACGAAGAGCTCGAGCGCCTGGCCACCACCGACGAGCTCACGAAGCTCGCGAACCGCCGCAGCTTCCTCGCGCGCGTCGACGACGCCGTCGCGCAGGCCACCCGCTACGGGCACCCGGTCGCGCTGATCATGCTCGACCTCGATCACTTCAAGCGAATCAACGACACGTACGGCCATCCGCGCGGTGACGCGGTGTTGGTCGAGACCGCGGAGCGCCTGCAGCGCACCGTGCGTGAGGTCGACCTCGTCGGGCGCCTCGGGGGCGAGGAGATCGGGATCCTGCTCCCCAACACGGATCGGGACGGCGCCCTCGAGCTCGCGGAGCGCATCCGCGAGTGCATCTCCGGGGCGTCGTACGAAGAGGTCGGCGAGGTGACCGTGTCCGCCGGCGTCGCGACGCTCCAGGGCGACGCGTCACGTATGATCGCCGAGGCCGACGCCGCGCTGTACGAAGCCAAGCGCGGCGGTCGCGATCGCGTGGTCGCGGCGCCACGTCGCGCGGCCTGAGGTGTCCCTGCGCGCCGAAACTGGCTAGGCTCCGAGCGCTTGCCTCGGGACCAGGACAAGGGCGCGGCGCTCTTCTCGCTCCGCTTGACCGTCAAGACCGGGCCGGACGCCGGCAAGGGCTGCGTCGTGGATCGCGACGTCGTCACGGTCGGCAAGATGCCGGACTGCGACTTGGTGCTCGAGGACGCGAGCGTCTCGCGGCGCCACTTCCGCATCACGCGCGAGAGCCAAGACCGGTGGCGCCTCGTGGATCTCGGATCGACGAACGGGACGTTCGTGGCCGGCGCGCGCGTGACCGACGCGCCGATCGAGGCCGGCGCCGTGGTGGTCGCGGGCAAGGTCGAGATCGCGTTCGTCCCGGAGCGGCAGGACGTGGTGGTCCCGCCGTGGCCGCACGACCGCTTCGGGCCGGTGCTCGGGCGCTCGGCGCCGATGCGGCGCCTGTTCGGGATGCTCTCGCGGATCGCCGGGACCGACGCGACCGTCCTGATCGAGGGCGACACCGGCTGCGGCAAGGGGCTCGTGGCGCGCGCGTTGTACCAGGCGTCGGCGCGCGCGAAGGGGCCGTACGTGGTCGTGGACTGCGGGGCGGTGCAGCGCCAGCTCGTGGAGTCGGAGCTGTTCGGGCACGAGAAGGGCGCGTTCACCGGCGCGTACGATCGTCGGCTCGGGGCGTTCGAGCTCGCGAACCGCGGCACGGTGTTCATCGACGAGCTCGGCGAGCTCGGGCTCGATCTGCAACCCAAGTTGCTCCGCGTGTTGGACGCGCGCGAGGTCCGACGCGTGGGCGGCGAGGGGCCGACCCCGGTCGACATCCGGGTCATCGCGGCGTCGCGTCGGGATCTGGAGCGCGAGGTCGCGCGCGGCGCGTTCCGCGAGGACCTCTACTTTCGGTTGTCGGTGGTGACGCTCGAGATCCCGCCGCTGCGCGATCGCCCCGAGGACATCCCGCTCCTCGCCGAACACTTCCTGGAGGCGGTCGCCGAGACGCGCGGGGTCCCGGCGCCGCGGCTCGACGGGCGCACGATCGATCGCCTGACGGCGCACGACTGGCCGGGCAACGTCCGTGAGCTGAAGAACGTGGTCGAGCGCGCCGTGCTGCTCGCCGCGGTGCGGCCGGGGCAGGGCCTCGAGATCGGTCAGCTCGCTACGAACGCGCGCGCGAAGCCGGAGCGGCCGCGCCCCGCGGCTCCGCCGCCGTCGTTCGATCCCACCTTGTCCTTCACGCAGTCGAAGGAGCGCTGGGTCGACGCCCGGGAGCAGGCCTACGTGCATTGGCTCCTCGACTCGCATGAGGGCAACGTCTCCGCCGCCGCGCGCGCGGCCCGGATGGATAGGAAGTACTTACATAAGTTGATCAAGAAGCACGGGGGGTGAGGAAGATCCGCGGCGCAGCCGCCGTACTCCGACTCCTGTGACGCAGCGAAAGCGCAGTCGGATCATCGCCGTGGGGGCCAGCCTGGTCGTGCCGGGCGGAGGGCACTTCTACACCGGCCGGACGCGGCGCGCGCTCATGCTGGTGCTCACGTACGCGGTCGCGCTGGGGACGATGATCTTCGGCGCCGTCCACGCGCGCCCGGTCGGACTGGCCGGCGCGGCGTTGTTCCTGAGCGTGATCGTGTTCGATCAGATCGGCGCGCAGCGGGAGATCTCGCGCACGACGCGCCGGGCTCGGCGATGAGGAGCGGTGAGCGGCGGTGAGCCGCTACTGCATCATCATCATCTCGGGATCCGGCGGCGGCGGATCGCGGCGAATGATCAGCCCGCTCGCGCCGACCGCGTAGGCGACCTCGGTCACCGGGTCCACCCACACGCCGCGGAGGTCCCGGTCGACGCCGGTCTCCTCCACGACCCACGCGACGCCGTCCCACCGTACGACGATCCCGCGCCAGCCGACGAGCGTGATGTCGTCGCCACCGGTGCCGCTGACGCCGAAGAGGAACGTGTTCGGCAGCTCGTCGGCGCCGTTGTTCCGGATGCGGCGCCACTCGCCGTTGAAGCGGAGGATCAGCGAGCCGAGGCCGACCGCGAAGATGTCGTTCGTGCCGGCGCCCCAGAGATCGCGCAGCGGCTCGAAGACGCGCGTGTCGAGCGCCTCGAAGTTCTGCACGCCGCCGGTGGAGCGATACGCGACGCCGCCGGAGCCCGCGATGTAGTAGCGGCGCCCGTTGCCGGACCAGACCGCTTGCAGCGTGCTCTTGGGTTCGATCAGTGAGCCGGAGAACTCACCCGGGACCTGCATCGTGATCTTCGACCACGCCATACCGTCCCACGCGAGGACGCGGCCGCCATCGCCGACCGCGAGGCCGGAGTCCTCGCCGCCGATGAAGAGATCGAAGAGGTCCTCGGTATGCGTGCTCGTCGGGGCGACCGTCATCCACGTCGTGCCGACACGCTCGAGGATCGTCCCGCCCCAACCGGACGCGAACAGCGGCCCCGGCGGCGGGGGGTTCGGGTCGGGCGGATCCATCGGCGGCGGGTTCGGGATGCCGTGGACCGCGGTGAGCACCGTCGTCGACGACGTGGTCTCGAGCGTCCACGCCGTGCCGTCCCAGTGGACGATCGTTCCGTTCCAGCCGACCGCGTAGACGTCGTCCGCGGCGCGGCCCCACACGCCGAGGAGATCCTCGTCGGTGGGCACGTTCATCTCGACCTCCCAGAGGGGCGGCGCGGCGCCGTCGAGGAGCGTGTCGTCGTCGAGGCCGCCGACGTCGTCGGTACACGCGAACGCGAACGCGAACGCGAGCACCGGCACGAGGAGCACGAGGCGACGCATCGACCGCAGCATAACCGCGCGCACCGCACGGCGAAAGACGACCGCGGCGACGTGGGCGTCGCATACGGCGAACACGAAGCGCCTGAAAGGGTGGGGGCGAGGCGCCCCGGTCGAGATTCCGTCGCGTGCGCTTCTCGCCGCGCGCCTCCACCGACGCGGCCGAAGATGCGGTATCGTGACGGCCGTGTCTCGTCTGGCGGGAACCTTCGTCCTCGGCGCCGCGCTGCTCGCCGTGTCGTGTACGGACCGATCGCTCTACGGGAAGCTCGGGCAGGAGCCGCTCCTCGCGGACAAGCTGACCGTCACGGGCGTGCTGTGTACCGATAATCCGGCCACGCGAAAGTTCCCGGTGAAGATCCTCTTCATCGTGGACGGCAGCGGTCCGATGGCGGAGGCCGCGCCGCTCGCCGAACACGTCACGGCGATCGAGCAGACGATCAGTCAGTTCCTCCCGATCAACAACGTCTTCGTCGGCGTCATCCGCTACGACACCAACGCGACCTCGCTCATCAGCGAACAGATGGGCCGCATCACCTCCGGCTTCTCGCGTGACGACGCGCTGATCGACGGCGCCGTCGCCGCGCTGCGCAACGCCGCGGGCGCGCGCGATCTCGCCTCTGCCATGTCGCTCGCCGAGAGCATCATCACCGGCGACGCCTTCCAGTCCGAGCTCGGTCCGCTCTCCCGTACGAAGTACGTGGTGGTCCACGTGACGAACGGATCCCCCGCGCCGCCGGTGCTCCCGGATCGCTGCCGCGATCTGTTCGACGTCCAGCCCCCGAACTGTGAGCTCGCGTTCTTCACGAAGGCCGTGCGCGACATCCGCGACACCGTCCTGAACCTCGGCGCCGCGGAGTTCGCGTTCCACACGGTTCACCTCGAGCAGCCGCACGTCGAAGGCGCGCCGTGCGATCCGCGCGACCCGATGCCGATGTGCGCGGCCGGGCGGGTCTGCGTGCAGGCGGGCGCGCGCGCGGACGTCGGGCGCTGCGTCGAGCTGTGCGATCCCAACGCGCCCGCGTGCGTGACGGATCCGATGCGGACGACCTGCGCGATCACGGACCTCCCGGACGGCACCACGATCAACTTCTGCGCGCGCGACGAGCTCGACTGCTTCGACGGCGTGGACAACGACCGCGACGGCACGCAGATGGACTGCGCGGACCCGGGCTACCCGTACAACTGCAACAACGCGATGTGCGAGACCTCGTGCCGCTCGCAGTGCCGCGCGCAGGAGCTGGGCCTCGCGATGTCGCTCGCGGCCGGCGGCCGCTACGAGCGCTTCGCCTCGGCCGACCAGATCAACTTCGCGCACATCGACTTCCGCAGCACGCAGCGACTGTTCGTGCTCAAGGAGTTTCTCGTCTACAACCGCAACGCGATCCCCACGCTGAATGGCTTTGCGCCCGACAGCGACGCGGACGGCCTGTCGGACGCCGAAGAGATGTTGATCGCCGGCCTCGACCCGACCAACGCGGACACCGACTTCGACTTCTACAACGACAAGCTCGAGCACCTCTTGAGGCCGCTCGGCATGGACCCGGTCTCACCCACCGTGCTCGACGACTGCGACGACCCCACGCTCGACACCGACGGTGACGGCCTCCGCGATTGCGAGGAGCGGCTCCTCGCGTCGGACCGCACGCTGTTCGACACCGACGCCGACGGCTTCCCGGACGGCATCGAGTTCCGCGCGGGCACGAACATCATCTTCAACGACAACCTCGACGACCTCGACATCGACGGCGTCAACAACGGCCGCGAGATCCGCGCGCACACCGACGCGACCTCCAACGACGCCACCGTCCGCGCCGAGCTCGCCTACCGCTACCGGACGACGGACCTCGGCGCGACGATGGACCTCCGCTCCTGCTACGACATGCGCGTCAGCAACATCACGCTGGTGGACACGCTCGACCGAGGCTTCGGCCCCGGCAACAACGACATCGACGTGTACTTCGGCCAGGTCCCGGACGGCGACCTCGAGGGCTACGGCATCTTCCACGTCTCGCAGCTGCGCATCCAATACCTCCCGCCGGACACGCGCATCCCGGACGTCGCCGCCGTGCAGCTCGAAGAGGGCGACTTCGTCACCTTCGAGCAGTAGCTCACCCGCGCCGCACCCACGCGGCGCCCCCCTTCACGATTTCCGCGAGCGCTTCGAGCGCGAGGTGGAGCGCGCCGAGCGCGAACGCGCCCGCCGGGTAGTGCCACCACGCGAGCTCGGGGAGGCCGCCCGCGAAGAGCAGGCTCCCGCCGAGGAGGAGCGCGCCCTCCACCGCGCCGACGGCGAACACCATGAGGACGAGGAGGGCGAGGCCTCTCGAGAGGCCCGGCCCGTGGCGCGGGCGGTCGAGGAACATGCTCCACGAAGCGTACGCACGCGGCGCCGCGCGTCGGTGGCAGTTCCGTGGCGTGACTCAGTCCGCGAGCATCAGCGGCGCGTGGACGCGCTCGGCCGTCGCGTCGTCAGCGAGGCGGCGGATCAGCGCGAGCCCGAACGCGAACGCCGTCCCGGGGCCGCGGCTCGTCACGAGGGGGCCGTCCTCGACGACTTCGTCGGTGGCGTGCTGCGCGAACGGCGCGACGATCGCGTCGACCGACGGGTGGCACGTCATGCGCCGCCCGGCGAACGCGCCGTGCTGGACCAGCGCGATCGGCGCGGCGCAAATCGCGCCGACGCAGCGACCGGAGCCTTCGAACGCCGCGAGGCGCGCGGCGATGGCGGGAGAGGCCGCGAAGCGATCCGCGCCGCCGCGCCCGCCCGGGAGGACGAGCGCGTCGAAGTCGTCGCCCGCGTCCGCGAGCGCGACGTCGGGGAGGAGGCGCACGCCACGGCTCATCTTCACGGGGCCGTCGCCGTCGAGTCCGGCGACCACCACGTCGATCTCGGCGCGGCGGAGGAGGTCGACGACGATCGTCGCCTCCATCTCTTCGGTTCCTTCGGCGATGACGACGAGGGCGCGGCTCATGCGCCGAAGCCTACTCGCCCTCGATCTCTGCCGCGAGCTTGTCCAGCTCCGCGTTGTAGTTGTCGGCGGTGATCTGCGCCTCCGCCTGCTCCTCGAAGTCCGCGGACACGGGGACCTGCGGCCCCTCGGCGGCCTCGGCGGGCTCGGCCTTCTTCTCCATCGGCTTCGGCTCCGGCGGCGGCGCCTCCTTCGGCGCCGTACCCTGCGACTCACACGCCGCGAGGGCGAGCCCCACGAACAGCGTCACGATCGCGCGCTTCATTCTCCGCCCTCCTCGGCGCCTTCGGTGAGGCGCTTCATCTTCGCCTGGTGCCGCGCGATCTCCTTTTCGGTGAGCATCGCGACGCGATCCTCGGCCGCCTCGTCCTTCGCCTCGGCGGCGAGCACCGCGATGCGCTCGAGGCGCGCGATGCGACGCGCGTGGTGCTTCATCTCCTGCGCGACCTTCGCCTGCGCCGACCCCGGGACCGCCATGAGCGTCGCGCGGCCGCGGGCGCGCAGCTCGGACGCGCGCTCCTTGCGATTCGACTTCCGCGCCTTGGCGCGCGCGAGGATGTTCGTGCGGCGCTCTTCGCGCTCCTCGGCCGTCATCGGGCCCTTCTTCTCGGCGGCGTTCTCCTTCGACGCCGCCATCGCCTTCTTCAGCTCCGCCTTGCCGCGCTCCGCCATCGGCTTCGCGTCGCGCTTCTCGGCCTTCTTGGCGGCCGCGGCCGCCTTCTCGTCCTCGGCCTTCGCGCGCTTTTCGGCCTTCATGTCCTCGGTGAGGATCTGGCGCTCCACCTTGCGCAGCTCCTTGCCGAAGTCCTTCATCTTGCCCTTCACGCGGGCCTTGTCTTGGGCGGACGGGCCGTCGGCCGGTTGTGCCTGGGCGACCCCGTGCGTCGCGAGTGCGGCGCCGAGCAGAGCCCCGAAGAACGCTCGTTTCATGGGGGCATGGATACGCCGGGGGCGGGCCCGCCGCAACGTGGGCTCAGTCCCGACGGCTGACTACGGTCCCGCCGGATCCGACCGCGACGATCCACCGCGCGTTCGCGTGGACCGCGTACAGATCCTCGGACGTGCCGGACGGTACGACGCGCCACGCGGCGCCGTCGTACTCGAGGATCGTCCCATTCGCGCCGACCGCGAAGATCTCTTCGGGGCCGAGCCCGTGGACACCGTAGAGATCCTGCGTCGTCGGAGAGGTCTCCGAGACCCACTCGAAGTCCGGTGGCGAGCGCCGGTAGATCGCGCCGCCGAGGCCCACCGCGAACAGGTCCGCGCCGACCGTCGACGACCACACGCCGAAGAGGGGCAGGGGGGTCGTCGACGTCTCCGTCGAGACGGTCTGCGCGACCCAGTCGCCGTCGACGCGATCGAGGATCAGGCCCGCGTCGGTGGTGAGCACCATGGCGTCTTCGCGGACGGCCCACCCCGCGGTGATCTTCGTGCCGCCGGGGACGGGGAGATCGACGCGATTCCACCCTTCGCCGTCCGCCGCCACGCGACGGTAGAGCCGGCCGTTCTCGGTTCCGGCGTAGACCACGCTGGGGCTCGGCGCGACCATCATCAGGAGGCGCGCGCGCTCGTTCAGATCGTCGTGGACGTAGTCGCCCGCGCCCACGCGCACGAGCATCGTCCCGTCGTCCCCCGCGACGAAGCTCCGCCCCGTGGCGCGCGCCGCCGCGAAGAAGCTCGGGACACGCGGCCCCGGGTCCGCGTCGGTCGAGGTGTCGACGAAGGTCTCGCCGTCCCAGTCGTACAGCGCGCCGGAGAGGCCGGCGATCAACGCGGACGACTCGGAGCTGACGAACACCGAGCGGAACGTGGAGTCGGATCCGCTCGGCGTGACCTTGAAGCCACCCGGATCGCAGGCCGTGGCCGACAGGGCCACCACGTAGAGGAGTCGGCGCATCGCGTTCGCAGCGGTCAGGGCGCCTTCTCGGCGATCATCTTCTCGATGTCACTGATCTTGAACGCCAGGTCGCTGTTCTTCGGATCGAGCGCGAGCGCGCGCTCGTAGGCCGTCTTCGCCTCGGGGAGGTGGCCGAGCCGCTTCTCGATCCCGCCGAGCACCTTGAACGCGCCCGCGTTCTTCGGGTCGAGCTCCACCGCCCGACGCGCTGACTCGAGGGCGTCGGCGTCGCGGCCGAGCGCCGCGTAGGTCGCCGCGAGGTACGCGTGCGCGCGCGGGAGCGACGGGTCGCTCTCCACGGCGCGGGAGAGCATCCGACCGGCCTCTTCGTAGTTCTTCGCCTCGTAGTACGACGCGCCCAGCTCCGCGCGCGCCTTCGCGTGCGACGGGTTCAAGACGAGCGCCTTCTTGTAGTGGGCCTGCTCGTCCGCCGCGTTACCGGCGCGCCGCGCGATCAACGCGATCCGGTAGTGCGCCTCCGCGAACGTGGGCCGCCGCTCCAGGGCCTTCTCGAGCACCTTCCTCGCGCCGGCGTCGTCCTTGAGCGCCTCGTAGATGTCCGCGAGCGCCAAGGTCGCCGCGCGGTGGCCCGGGTCGAGCTCGAGCGCCGCCTTCAGCGTGGCCTGCGCCTGGTCGCCCTTCTTCTGCTGGTACTGCACCTTTGCGAGGCTCACCAAGATCGCCGCCGACTCCGGATCCAATGTCCGCGCCTGCTCGAGCTCCTCCGCCGCCTTCTCGAGGTCGTCGCGGGTGTCGAGCACGGCGTACGCGAGGCCGAGCTGTTCGTGCGCCGTGGCGTCATCGGGGGTGAGCTCCACGAGCTTCTCGAGGTACTCGATCGCCTTCTTCGGCTCGCCCTGATCGAGGTACGCGCGCGCCATGCGCCGGTACGTCAACCCGTCTTGCGGGCGGGTGTAGAGCGCCTTCTTGTAGAGCTGCAGCGCCTTCATCGAGCGCCCGCGCTGGTAGTAGACCTCGCCGAGGTGGAACTGGGCCTCCGGGAGGTCCGGCTTCATCTTCAGCACGCGCTCGAACTCGGCGCCGGCCTCCTTCAGGCGGCCGAGCCGGAAGTAGGCGAGCCCGAGGTTGAACACGGCGTCGACGTACTTCGGGTTCAGCTCGGTCGCGCGCGTGAACGCCCCGATCGCGCGCTCGCGCTCGCCGATCCGATCCAGCGCGACGCCGAGGTTGTTGTGCGCCTTCGCGTACTTCGGGCGCGCCTCGATCGCGAGCTCGTACTCCGCGACGGCGTCCCGGTAGCGGCGCTGGCGGAAGTACAACACGCCGAGGTCGTAGTGGGCGTCGGGCTCGAGCGGATCGATCCGCAGCGCGAGCGAGAGGCTGCGCATCGCCTGGTCCATCAGTCCGAGGTCCGCGTAGATCTTCCCGAGCGCGACGTGCGGCCGCGCGTACGTGTCGTCGATCTTCCCGGCCTGGCGGTAGTCGCGGATCGCGTCCTCGCGCCGGTCGAGCCGCTCGTACGCTTCGCCCCGGTTGAACAGCGCGACGGCGAGGTCCGGCGCCTGCGCGAACGCCTTCGTGTACTGCTCGACCGCGAGGTCGAGGTCGCCGCGTTTTCGGTAGGCGAGCCCGAGGTCCAGCATCAACAGGGCGTTGTCCGGCGCGATCTCCGCCGCGGATTCGTACACCTCGATCGCCCGGGCCAGCTCGCCCCGCAGCTCGTGGGCGGCGCCGAGCATGTAGAGGGTGTCGGCGTCCTTCGGGTTGTCGGTCAGCGAATACCCCGATTTCCGCAGCGCAGCCACGACCAGCTCGCTGTCCAGCACATTCATCTGGCAGCCGACGGTCTCAATGTAAAGTTTGCCGTTATGGTCCATCGCCGCGTCTTCGAGTCCCCTGCCTGATCAACCAACGGCGCTCCACCACGCTCGCGGTTTCGCCCGCCCGCCAAGCAACTCAGTCTGATGGATTTCCCCACACGGAGCAACGGCGGGTCGATCCGGCTGCCGTCATTGTCGAGAGCCTGTATACTGCCGAACGTTCCTCATTCCACAG
>JAUHYN010000104.1 GCA_030426505.1 bacterium
GCGTGGAGCAGGTGCGCGCGATGACCGAGGCGTTCCTCACGGCGGTGCGGAGCGGAGACGTCGGCGAGTTGGAGAAGATGCTCGCGTCGGATGCGACTTTGCGCAGCGACGGGGGCGGTAAAGCGTCGGCGGCGATCAACGTGTTGGAGGGCGCGAACCGCGTCGCGAAGTTCTTGGTCGGGACGCTCGGCAAGTCGCTCGCCGCGAACGCCGAGGTGCGGGACGTGTGGTTCAACGGCGCGCCGGGCGTGTTGTTCTGCGATCGTGGTCGCGTGGTGACGGCGATGCAGCTGACCTGGTCGGACGCGGCCGTCGCGCAGATCCATGTGGTACGCAACCCGGACAAGTTGGCGGTGTTCGAAGGGGCGTGAAGGCTACTGCGTCTTCGGGGCGCCCGCGCGGAGGAGCGCGATAAGCGCCGTCGCGGCGAGCGCGGCGACGCCGAAGCTGAACCCGACACCCGCGGCGCGTAGCCCGTAGCGATCCGCCGCGACGCCCGCGCCGATCACGGGGAGGCTGATCGCGATGTACAGGACGAAGAAGAACGTGGACGCGATCTCGCCGCGCATGTTCGCGGGGGCCTTCGCGTTGATCGCGCCGAGCCCCGCGCGGAAGCTGACGCCTTGTCCGGCGCCGGCGATGAGCAACGCGCCGACGAGGAGCGCGCGTGAGCCGGTCGCGAGCCCGGCGGCGAGGAGAAGCGCGCCGACGGTGAGGACACCGCACCCGACGGGGAGCGCCGCGCTTCCGAGGGGGCGGACGCCGAAGATCTGTCCCGCGGCGGACGCGACGAAGATCGCGCAGACGGCTCCGCCGATGATCGCCGGCTCGGTGAGCTCGAAGACGCCGCGGAGGATCGCGGGCGCCACCGCCGCGAACAACCCGAGCACCGCGAACCCCGCGAAGCCGGCGATGGCGGAGCGCACGAACGTCGCGCGCACTTCGGGCGGGACGGTCGGGAGCGTGACCGTGAGGCGGGGGCGACCGAGCGCCGCGACCGGCTCGGGCATGCGCCACACGCCGATGACGACGATCGCGAGCATCACGAGGTGCGCCGCGTAGGGGACGAGGAGGGGGCGTGGCGCGATGGTCACGAGGAGCCCGCTCACGAGTGGGCCGGCGCCGAGGCCGGTCATGTTCGCGACCGTCGCGATCAACGTCGCGCGGTCCGCGCGCTCGCGCCCGGCGAGATCCACGAGCGTGGCGGTCGCGGTCCCGGTGAAGAGTCCAGCGGAGAGCCCGGAGAGGATCCGCCCGACGACGAGCCACGCGATGTGGTCGGCGACGAGGAAGGCGCCGGCGCTGAGCGCGGCGCAGGCGATGCCGGGGAGCAGCGTCCGGCGGCGCCCGATGACGTCGGAGATGCGCCCGAACAACAGGAGCGCGGTGAGTACGCCGCCGGCGTAGACCGCGTAGATGACGGTGATGGTGGCGTTCGAGAAGCCGAGCTGGAGTTGGTAGAGCGGGTACAGCGGCGTCGGCAGCGTGCTGCCGAGCATGATCACGAAGAACGCGATCGCGACGTGGCGGAAGGCGGGGGCCATGGGCGGGTGCGGCGGGATGATAGTGCGGGGCGCCCGGGCGCGTGCGGGGAATCGGTAGGCGTTGATGAGGGTGCCCGGGTGTCCCTGGCCGCGATCCTCGCGACCGAGCCACTGCCCTCGCGGCCGAAGGCCTGGTGACGGTCGCGGATCCGCAGGCGGCGAGCTTGGACCCGGCGCTGGAAGCGCTGTGGACGTTGTACGGGGGGCGTTGAGGCGAGGGCGTTGGGAGAGCCGGCGGTGGAACCCCCTCCGGTCGCTCTCCTCTGAGTGCGGCTCCCGAGAATTCGCCTCGACGTGGCGCGCCGTTCGGTTATCAGAACTGCTGCGTCGCGATGCTCGAGTCCGTGCTCCAGGCGATCCTCTCCGTGGTCGCGCCGGTCTTCCTGGTCGCGGCGGTCGGCTTCGTCTACGCGCGGCGGCGGCCGCTCCCGATCTCCGGGTTCACCGATCTGATCATCTACCTCACGGGCGCGTGCCTCGTGTTCGACAAGCTGTCGACGGCGGCGCGCTTCGATCTGTCGGCGGCGCGTGCGCCCGTGTCGGCGGCGCTGCTGATCCTCGGAGGGCTCGCGGTCGGTGCGCTCGCGCGGCGCTCGATCCCTTCGCTCGCGCGCCTCGGGCGCGGCGCGGTGTTGTTGCCGACCGCGTTCATGAATGCGGGCAACCTCGGGCTCCCGCTCGCGGCGCTCGCGTACGGGGAGGGCGGCCTGTCGTTGGCGATGCTCTTCTTCGTGACGTTCGCGGCGCTGCAGTACTCGGTGGGGATCGCGATCGTGAAGGGCCGCGGCGGACTGCGTGAGGTCACGCGCTTGCCGCTCGTCTACGCCGCGGTGTTCGGCGTGGCGTTCAACCAAGTCGGGTGGACGCTCCCGACGACACTCGCCGTCCCGGTCCACATGCTCGGGCAGACCGTCATCCCGTTGATGCTGCTCTCGCTCGGCGCGCGCCTCGCGACGTTGGTGAGCAGCTCAGCCGAGCGCCGCCCGCCGCTCGCGCCGGTCCTGCTGTTGCCCGCGCTCCGCATGGGCGGCGGCGCGCTGGTCGCGCTCGCGGTGAACGCGCTGCTCGGCAACGAGGGGACGCTGGCGCGCGTGACGTTCGTCGTCGGCATCCTCCCGCCGGCGGTCATGAACTTCGCGTTGGTCGAAAAGTACGGCGACGACGCGGCGGCGCCCGCGATCGTGAGCGGCGCGATCGCCGTGGGGACGGTCGCGGCGATCGTCGTGTTGCCGGTGGTGTTGGCGGTGCTCTGACGCGCGTCGCGCATCACGTGTATCTTCGCCCGCGATGGATCACTTCGCCGATGAGGCCGAGGACTGGGACGCCCTCGTGACCGCGCGCCGCCCCAAGTGAGGGTGCTGATCTGGAACTGCGCCATGGGCCTCCACGCGAAGCTCGGCGCGGTCCTCGAACTCGCACCGACGTCGCGGTCATCGCGGAGTGCGCGCGACCGGAGATCGTCGCCGAGAAGTCGGACGGGTGCCCGTGGTCCGCAGCCGAGTGGATCGGGACGTCGGAGCACAAGGGGCTCGGCGTCTTCGGATTCGGTGACACAGAGCCGGAACGCGCCGCGTGCTTCGATGCGGACTTGGAGCTCTTCCTCCCCGTGACGGTGACCTCACCGGGTCACGCGACCTGGCGCCTCCTCGCGGTCTGGGCCTTCAATCATCGGGCGAAGGGCCGGCACCGCGGACGGCGGGACACGACGGCGCTCGCGCTCACGCACTACCAGGACTGGCTGAGCGGCGCGTCCGCCGTGGTCGCCGGCGACTTCAACAACAGCGTCGTCTGGGATCGCGCAGGGAAGCCGTCCAACTTCGCGTCCGTGGCGGGTCGCCTCGAGTCGATCGGCCTCGTCAGCGCGTACCATCGCGCGCGGGGGGTGGCGTTGGATCGCGATGAGTGATCACGTGCCCCTCGTGATCGAATTCGACTGAAGCCTTCGGTCAGAACGCCACGCACGCCTCGTCGGTCGTCCGGTACGCGTCGATCGTCTGCACCACGCACTGCGCTTCGGCGGTGAACGTCACCGTCGCGACGGTCCAGAAGTCGTTCGCGGTGCAGGCGCCGGTCGCGTCCCCGGTGAAGGGGCGTGAGGTCAGATCGATCTGCGACGTCGCGCGGCCGCAGAAGACTTGCACGCGTGCCCTCCGGCGCTGCGCGCGCTCGAAGTGCCCGACCGCGATGGTGTACGGGACGCCGATCTCGGGCGTCTGGATGCGGATGTTCTCGGGGCCGTCGCCGCTGGTGTCGTCGCCGTCGAGGCTCGCGTTGGGGCCGGCGCCCGGAGGGAAGGTCGCGTCCCACGTGGGTTGGAGGTTGTCGAAGTGGCAGTCCGCCGGGCCGAACCACGGAGCGGAGGCGCCGCGGTGGACGTGCAGGTCGAGGTCGCCCGCGCCGTCCCAGGTCAGCGTCGCGGCGAAGCCCGTGCTCCGCGCTTCGATCTCGGTTTGGCACGTGTGGCTCGTGCCGGTGGTCGTCGTGACTTCGACTTCGACGACGTAGCTCCCGACCGCGTGCGGTACGAACTCGGCGCCCGGGCCGTCGGGTCGGAGGTCCGCGGCGATCGCGCCGTTGTTCATCGGCCCGCTGCGGATGCGCCACGCGAACGCGGAGGCGTTCGTACCGGCGGCGATCGCCGCCGACAGTCCGACCGTCTCGCCCAGATCGACGGTGCGATTCGGCGTGCAGCTGAGGACCTGTCCGTCCGGGGTCGCGCCGCGCAGGGGGATCTCGACGGAGTCGGTCGGCCCGGTGCGGACGACCAACGCTCCGAAGTGGCGCCCCGGGCGCGTCGGCGCGTAGGTCACGATGTAGCTGACGACGTCGTTGGGTTGGAGCGTCACCGAGGTCGGCGGCGCGCGCTCGAAGTAGAACGTGAGCGGTTCGACGCCGGCCGCGAGGTGAATGCGCGGATCGAACGCGACGCACGCGTCGGTACCGATGCTCGTGACGACCACGCCCATCGTTCGCGTGGCGAAGACGTCGACGTTGCCGAAGTCGATCGTGGTCGGCCGCACGTCGAGGCGGCACGGCGGCAGGACGACACCCGAGCCCGTGACGCGGACGCTCGCCGTTCGATTGAGTGGATCGTTCGTCTCGAAGAGGAGCTCACCGTTGTCGAGGCTCACGTCGGCGGGGGTGTAGCGGAACGTGGCGAACAGCTCGGCGCCCGGCGCGATCTTGGTGTCGGCGAACAGGACCGCCTCGAACTCGGGCGAGCCGACGAAGCGCGCGTTCGCGAGGTCGAGCGCGCGCCGTCCGTTGTTGGTGATGCGGAGCTCCGCTTCGACGGTCGCACCGACCGAGATCGGTCCGAAGTGGACGCCGCCGCCGGGCGCGAGGTGAACGCTCGGGGCGTCGTGGTCGGGGAGCCCTTGGACGACGATGTCCAGCGCACACGTGTCGTCGCCGACGCACGAGCCCACGCGCCACACCGCTTGCTCCTTCGCTTCGCCGGGGCCGCCGGGCGACGTGTAGTCGATCTCGAACGTCTCGGCGTCGTGCGGCGCGAGGGTGATGATGCGCCCGCCGCCGTCGACCTCGGGGAGCGGCCCGAACGCCCCGCGCGTGACGGCCTCCTCGTACTGCGCGCGCCCTTGGGCGTGGCGCAGCGCGAAGACGTCGATCGGCGTGGAGCGGAGGTTTCGGATCGCGACGGTCCCGGTCTGGGTCTCGAGGTAGAGCACGGGACCGATGGTGACGGGGTTGGGTTCGGCGACGAGCCCCGAGTGCGAGACGCGCGCGCGCAGCTCGACGATCGGGAGCCGCGCGTCGTCCGGAGCGACTCCGGCGATCTCGAACGTGAACGGGACGGCGATTCGATCGCCGACGCTCCGGTTCGCCTCGACGTCGATCACGACCTCCATGGATGCGCCCGGGTGGAGGAGGGCGCCGTCGAGCCGGTCTTCGATGCGGACGTCCGCGCCGTCGATGACGCGGACGCCCTCGAGGACGACGCTCACTTCACCGACGTTCTCGACGTCGAAGCGCCCCTCGACCGGCTCGTCCGTGGTGATCCACCCGAGGTCCACGCTGGCGGGCGCGGCGAGCAAGAACTCGGGCCGCTCGAGCTCCTCGGTCGGCGCGACGCATGCGGTGACGAGCGTCGCCGCACACAGTGCCGTGAGCCGAGGATTCACGGTGGTGTGTGGCCGGGGCGCGCCCAAACCGTCACGAATTCCGAGGTTCTTGCGCCGCATTCTGGGCCGCCAGGGGCGGTCTGCCGCATTGTACCCCGAGCTTCAGCGCGCGTTCGCCCGGTCGGCGCTCAGGTGGCACTTCTTGTACTTCTTCCCGCTCCCGCACGGGCACGGATCGTTGCGGCCGATCTTCACGCGGCGAACTGGCTCGATACGCGGGGGCCGGCGCTTCTCCGCGATGCGTTCGCGTGCGCGCGCCACTCTCTGGCGCTGGGCCTTGGTGAGCTTGCCGAGGAGTTCGATGTCCTCGGCGAGCCCCACGAGGCTCAGGTCGTTCGCTTCGGTGTCTTCGACGGCGTCGAAACGCTCGACGAGCAACGGGAGCGCGGCGGGGTCGCCGTAGTCCGCGAGGTCGGCGGAGGCCCCGTCGTGGTCGACGTCGAGCTGGTCGACGAGGTGCGCGTAGATCCGCGCGTCCTCGACCTTGCAGCGGGAGAGGATCGCGAGGAGCGCCGTGCGGGTGTCGTCGTTCGCGTCGTCGAGGCGAGCGAGCGCGGGCTCCACGACGGCGGCGCCGAGGAGCGGGAGCTTCAAGATGATTCGGTCGTGGACGATGTGGTCCCAGTTCGTCTCCTCGAGGATATCGAGGAGCGGCTCCACGGCCTCCTCCGCCTTCATCTCGCAGAGCAACGTCGCGGCGTGAATCGGCGCCCACCCCGCGCCGGGTCCGTCCTCGTCGATGAGGTCCGGGTCCAACAAGACCTCGAGCAGCGGGGACACGAACTCTTCGCGCCGCGCGACGATCTCCTCGACGACCGCGTCGGGGAGGATCTCTTCGCAGAGGAGATCGAGGAGCTCTTCGACGGGGTCGTCGACGAACCCTGGCGCTCCCAACGGGTCGGTGAGCGCGAGATCGACGGCGGCGAGATCGAAGGCCTCCGGATCGACGTCGCTGTTCCACATCATCGTGTCTGCGTGGTCGGGGTCCGAAGGGTCCGCGAGGATCCGGAGGAGCTCTTGGTATCCGTACACACCGCCGCAATCCTCGGGCGGACACGCGCGCGCGCCGGCCAGGCAAGTCGCGTCGCGCCCCGGCTTCGTCTCGATGGCGCGCACCTCGATCGCGTGCCGCCAGTCGTCCCCGAAGTCGTAGACGTAGACGAAGCGTTGGCCGGGGCGTTCGACGGCTTCGCCGATCGCGCGATCCGGCGACGCGAACCCGAGCTCGCCCTCCGGGTCCTCGCCGTAGGCGACGTCACCGACCTCGAACGAGAACAGGTGGTAGCCCTCCCAACCGAACGCGCGTTGGAGGGCCCAGTGCAGCTGGACGAACGTGAGGTCCGCGGCGACTTCGAGCTCACGCCAGATCGGCGGCTCGATCTCGGCGAGCGCGACGTGGATGCGGAGGATCTGACGAGTCGGCGTCGAGGTGGACATGCGCGACGACGGAGCCTTCGAGGCGGGACGAGGTCAAGCTGGAGGAAGCAGCGGAATGGCATGCGGCGAGTGGGCTCCCCTCGAACACGCAGGGCGTGCCGCGCCGTTCGTGGATGGACGGATCGCGGCGATCGCCCACGTCGAGGGGCTGACGCTGGTCACCGCGAATCCGGGGACTTCTCGAGCCTCGAGGATCTCGACGTCGTCACCTAGCTCTCAGCGACCAGCGGGCAGCCGGCAGCTCCTCGGTGCGACGCTTCGGCGCCTGATGCGCTCGGGAGATCTTGCTGCGGACTGGAAGCTATTTGCTTGAGGAAAAGTGGCGGGGCCGACGAGACTCGAACTCGCGACCTCCGGCGTGACAGGCCGGCATTCTAACCAACTGAACTACGACCCCGCCGTGGGTGTCCCGCGTAACTACAGAGCGCCGAATCGCGTGTCAACGGCAAAAAACAGCCGGTGCGCTACAACGTGAGGCCCGGCGGCAAGCCGTCTCCGAACGCCACGCCCTGGGCCGCAGCGTCGACCTGCACCACCTCGAAGAGCGCGCGCAGCTCCTCCTCGGGGACGCCGCGGTCGACGAGGAACGCCTTCACCTTCTTGCGGATCTCCTCCGGCAAGTCGTACTGCCGGTCGCCCGTGACGCGTGCGATCGACACCAGGCACGCCGCCGGGTGCTCGTCCTTCGGCCACTTCTCGAGCGCCATCAGCGCCTTCGCCCAGACGACCGCCGTCTGCTGGCGGACCGTCGCCTCGCGCGGACCGTACAACAGCTTCCGCGCGCCGATGCGACCGAGGCACCACAGCGCACCGCGCGGCGCCTTCCGCTCCTGCAGCATCTCGATCAACGCGTCGCCGAGCTGTGCGCGCGACTTCGCGCCGATGCGCTCCAGCGACGCCGCCGCGCGCCACGCC
The DNA here is from genome assembly GCA_030426505.1 of bacterium. Taxonomy (GTDB): domain Bacteria; phylum Myxococcota; class Kuafuiibacteriia; order Kuafuiibacteriales; family Kuafuiibacteriaceae; genus JAUHYN01. The sequence continues at coordinate 8,039 of JAUHYN010000104.1, forward strand.
TCGACCGCCTCCTGCGACTTCACCTTCGGCGGGCGACGCCCCTTCGCGCGCTTCGCGAGCGACGGGATCACCAACGGGAAGACGCGCGACGCGAGCTCCTCCTGATGACCGCGCGCCAAGCCGCCCGCCACTCGGCGCCACAGGATCCACCAGTTGAGCTGACACGGGTCGTGCGCACCGAACACCAACCCCGGCCCGTGGATCTTCCAGAGCTGACGCACGCGCCAGTCGTCGACCGGCACGCCGAACCCGGGGCGCAGACAGAAGCCCGCGAGGTTCAGCCATCGTGTCTCGTGCTCCTTCGAGATCTCGCGCCCGTCCATGCGCTCGAGCAAGTGCTCCGCGAGCGCGCGCAACGACGAGATCGGGAAGTCGTTCCGGGACAGCGCGAAGTCCTCCTCGAGGCCCTTCATCAACCCGTCCGGATCCTGCCGCGGCGGCTCCGCCTTGAACGTCTCGTCGATGCGCCGCTTCGCAGCCTCGAGCTTCTCCGGCGCGACTTCGCCCGCGGCCGGCGGCAACGCCGAACCCGCTCCGCCGAACGGCTGATCGAACGCGCCCGCCGATTCCGACGATGGAGGCGAGTCCTCCTCCGCGTTCGAAGCGCGCACGTCGAACTCCAACAGGAACCGCGCGCCGCTCATCTTCGACAGACACGACAGCTCCAGCGTTCCGAGCTCCGTGCGCTTCACCTGGATGCGCACCGGGACCTTCGTGCCGGCCTTCTGCTTGCCGAACTTCACCACCGTCTGCAGCGGCGGCAAACGATCCAGCTCGTCCTCGGCCAACGTGAGCACCGACCCGACCGCGTCCTTGCGCGGCGACGTCGTCGCGAAGATCGGGAACTCCACCGGGCGATTCGTCACCAACGAGAACTCCCGGTTCGGCACTTCGATGCGCTGGCCGTCCTGCATCCCGCGGGGCGCGACACACAACACCTGCACCGAGCCCTCCTCGACCGCCTCACCGCCGAGCCCGAGGAAGTAAGCGCGCGGTGAACCGCCGCCCACGCGGAGCCCGAGGCCTTCGCGCACCAGACCGAAGTACGCGGCGCCGCGCGCGACGGCGAGCTCGAGCACGTCTTCGCCCTCGTCGTAGACGAGCGGGCGCGGGTCCGCGACTTCACCGCCCGACGTCTGCCGCATCCACGCGCCGAGCACGCTGCTTACGCGATCGCGGATGCGCGTCGGCTTCAACGCCCCGCCATTGAATAGAATCGCGTCGACCTTCGCGAACTTCTCTCCGTCGCGCGCGTGTCGCATCAGGAACGCCGCGAGGTGCCGCGTGATCCCCGCGTCGGACGCGTAGGGGAGCCCGACCTCCGAGAAGCCGGCCGTGAGCGCAGCGCGCTTCGGGCGCGCCGCGTCGCCGGGGGGCAGCGCGGGGAAGTAGCCTTCGACCAGCGTCGTCTCCAGCAGATCGCGCGTGAGCTCCGCGCGCATCGTGCCGCCGATCAGCTTGCTGCCGCGGCCCGTGACGACGATCGGGAGCGAGGGCTTGTCGAGGTGCGTGAACAGCGTCTCCTTCGCGAGGCGACACTCGAGTTTCAGCTGCGCCCACCCCTCGGCGTCGAGCTTCTTGCCCTTCGAAAGCAGCGGCTCGACCGCGTGCGCGAGCGCGAGGTCCATGTTGTCGCCGCCGAGCAGCAGGTGGTCACCGACCGCCGTGCGCTCGAACTTCAACAGGTCGCCCTCGGAGGGCTGCACTTCGACCAGCGTGAAGTCGGTCGTGCCGCCGCCGACGTCCGCGATCACCACGCGCTCGCCGCCGCTCAGCCCGGTCGTCTGCTTCGTGCCGCCGGTGCGCGCGATGAACGCGTAGAACGCCGCGAGCGGCTCTTCGATCAGCGTGATGTTCGGGAGGCCCGCCGACTTCGCGGCCTCCAACGTGAGGCGCCGCGCGATCTCGTCGAACGACGCCGGCACCGTCACCACCACCGTCTGGTTCTCGAGCGCCGCTGCTTCGTCGCCCGCCGCGATCTCGTGGTTCCACGCCGCGCGGAGGTGCCCGAGGTACGCGGCGGCCGCGTCGACCGGCGAACACTTCGGCACTTCGTCCGGCGCGTGCCACGGCAGGATCGACGCCGTGCGATTCACGCCGCCGTGACACAGCCAACTCTTCGCCGACTCCACCAGCCGCACCGGCGTCTTCGCGCCGAGTCGCTTCGCGGCTTCGCCGACCACGCGCGTCTTCACGTCGGCGTCGGGTGCCCAGGGGAGGGCGGTGTCGCCCTCGCGTAGCTCGAAGCCGGCCGGGAGGTACAGCGCCGACGGCAACAGGCTCCGCGACTGCAGGTCGCCCGCCGCGACCAACTGCGGCACCGCGAGTTGATGGAGCACCGGGCGCTCCGCGGCGCGCACCTCGTCGAGCTCCGCGTACGCAATCGCGGAGTTCGAGGTCCCGAGATCGATCCCGACGACGTAACGCGCGGTCACGACACCTCCCGCACGTTGTACTCGAGCTTGAACCGGCGGCCGTCTTCCGCGACGGACCACAGCTCGAGCGTCCCGACCTCCGTCACCGTCGCTGCGAGCGTGACCGGAATGACGGTGCCGGGCTCCAGGCCCTCTGCCTCGATCGTCGAAGTGATCGGCGCGGTCTCTTCGAGCTGCCCGGGCCACGTGAACTCGTCGAGCACGAGGCCGGGCGCGTCGTCGTGACGGTGCGTCGCCGAGAAGAAGCGGAACGTCGCGGGCTCGCCCACGACCAATCCGAGTCGCACGCCGGGGACGTCGATCGACGAGCCCTCCTCGAGCCCGAACGGCACCACGCACAGCGCGCGGATCGGCGGAGGGACGCCGGGCACCGCCGGCGCCGCCGTCTCCATCCCCACGTAATAGCTGCGCGCGACGCCGCCGCGGATGCGGATGCCGCCGCCCGCGCGCACCGCGCCGTAGTACGCGGCGCCCTTCGCGACGGCGAGGTCCGTGTCGTCCTCCTCGAGCACCGTCGGCGCGGCGCCCCAGCTGCCGATGATCTCGAGCAGGCGCGCGCGCAAGAGTGCGCTGTTGAAGACGCCGCCGTTGAACAGCACGTGCGTCGGCGCGCCGTGGCGGCTCAAGAACTGCGCGAGGTGCCGCGTGATCGCGGCGTCCTGCACGAACGGGAGGCCGATCTCCATGAAACCGGTGCGCGCGGCCTGCTGCGGCTTGGCGTCGGCGGCGCACGCCGGGAAGAAGCCCTCGAGCAGGATCGCCTCGAGCTCCGCGCGCGAGAGCTCCGTCTTGATCTTGTTGCCGATCAGCTTGCTGCCGCGGCCGAGGATCGTGAGCGGTACGGACTCGACGGACGCGTCGCCGAGCATCTGCTCCTTGGCGCGCCGCGCGCCCATGACGAGCGCGCGCTGTTGGCCGGCGTCGAGCTTCTTGCCGTCCGCGACGAGCCTCTGCATGAGCGCGTGCGCGAGCGCGAGGTCCATGTTGTCGCCGCCGAGGAGGATGTGGTCGCCGACTGCGACGCGTTCGAGCTCGAGGTTTCCGCCGCCGTCGTCCTTCACCGCGATGAGCGAGAAGTCCGTCGTGCCGCCGCCGACGTCACAAACGAGGACGCGGTCGCCCGCCGCGAGCTTGTCGCGCCAGCCGTCACCGACCGACGCGAGCCACGCGTAGAACGCGGCCTGCGGCTCTTCGAGGAGCGTGACTTCGCCGAGGCCCGCCGTGCGCGCGGCCTCCTGGGTGAGCTCACGCGCGACGGCGTCGAAGCTCGCGGGGACGGTGAGGAGGATCTGCTGGTCGGCGAGCTTATTGTCGTGCGCGGCGTCGAACGCGTCGCGCACGTGCTCGAGGTAGCGGACCGCCGCGGTCAACGGCGACACCTTCTCGGTGCCCTCCGGCGCGCCCTGCGGGAGGATCGGCGCGCGGCGATCCGCGCCCGCGTGCGAAAGCCAGCTCTTCGCCGACGACACGAGGCGCAGCGGGACCTCCGCGCCGCGCTCGCGCGCGGCCTCGCCGACGAGGAACGACCGGCCGCTCGCCCACGGGAGATCGAGCGCTCCCGCGGGGAGCTCGCCGTCCGCGGCGAGGTAGAGGAACGAGGGGAGCGTCGGTCGCATCTGTACGTCGCCCGGCTTCACGAGCTGGGTGAGATCGAAGATCGCCGGCGCGGGATCCTCCGCCGACGCGACGCGGGCGAGCGCGGTGTTCGTCGTGCCCAGGTCGATACCGACGATCATCAGATCTCCACCTCCGCGGGCGCGATGACGAGCGCGCTGTCGCCTTCTCCGGCCTTCGGGAGGCGGACCGACTTCGCGCGCCAGCCCTTGTGCTTGAGCGTCCCGGAGAACGGCGGGCTCCCGACGATGTTGCCGATCAGGCGGACGGCCGCGGGGTCGTAGCCGTCGGGGACGTTGACGAGCGCCTCTTCCTCTTCTTCGCGGACGGGCTCGAGATCGAAGTGGTCGGCGAGCGCCTTCTTGCACCCGCGGTGGACCTCACGGACGGCGGCGCCGATGTCTTCGTCGGAGTAGCCCTCGATGTCCTCCGCGAGGAAGTCGAGGAGGCGGCCCTCGGTCTGGAAGATCGCGAGGGCCTGCACGGCGATGGCCTCGGGGGCCGGGCCCTTCGGGGCCGGCGGCGGCTCGGGCGCCTTCTCGGGCTTTGCGGGCTCCGGCGCGGCGGGCTCGGGGATCGTCGTGGGGGCGTCGTCGGCCGGCTCGGGGAGGAGCCCAGCGGGGATGACCTCGCGCGGGAGCGTCGAGCCGAACAGCGCCGCGAAGAAGGCCCGGATCGCCAATATCGGATGCATGCGGGCGGGTTACGAGAGGGCATCGTCCGAGTCAACGCCCGTGTTTCCGCCCGGAGCCGTCAGTCGTCGGAGAAGACGTCCTCGACGTGCTCTGCGGTCAGCGCGCGCTCGACCCAGCGCTCGAGGGTCGCGGTTTGCGCGTGGCCCAGGCGGTCCTCGACGGACGCGGGGAGCGGCCCGAACCGCTTCGTGAGGAGGATGCGGAGCACCTCGGCGCGGCC
>JAUHYN010001250.1 GCA_030426505.1 bacterium
GGGGCTGCGTGCTGCAGCACGTGGACGCCGGGGCACAGACGGCGCTCAAGGACGCGGCCGCGGTGCAGACGCTCGCGCGCGTGGGGCGCGTGGAGGCGGGCTCCTACGAACACCTCGCGCCGTGGTCGGGCGACGCGTACGGCTACCGGACGCGGGCGCGCTTCGCGGTGGCGGATGGCGTCGTGGGGTACCGCGGCTCGAAGAGTCACACCGTGGTGGACGTGACGACGTGTCCCATCCTCGCGCCGGGCGCGGCGCGGGGCCTCGCGGCGTTGCGCGCGGTCGTGGTCGACGGCGGCGGCTTCTCGGCCTTCGCGAAGCCGGGCGGAGCGCCCGCGGGGGGCGGCCGACCGAAGCGCGGCGCGGGGGGCCGTGGCTCGCCCGGTGACGACGTCGTGGACGTGTCGATGATCGCGACGACCGAGGACGTCTTGGTCGATGCGGTGGACGCCGCGGATGCGCTCGCGCCGCACGGGATCCGCGCGGACGCGGACGCGACGCTGGAGGCCGACGACGCGCGGGGGCTGTTACTGTTGTCGCCGCGGGTGTTCGCACAGGCCAACGCGGCGGGGAACGCGGCGCTCGTGGATCAGGTCACCGCGTGGGTGGCGGCGGTGGCGCCGTCCGTGTTGCTCGAGCTGTACTCGGGATCGGGGAACTTCACGCGGAGCGTCGCGGAGCACGCGGAGCGCGTGGTGGCGATCGAGCAGAGCCCGGAGGCTGCGGAGCTCGCGAAGCGCTCGGCGCCGGCGGGGGTCGAGACGTGGGCGCTGTCGGTGGAGTCCGGGCTGCTCCAGTGGAAGGGCGCGGGTGAGGTCGCGGATCTCGTGTTGCTCGATCCGCCGCGGCGCGGGATGGAGCCGGCCGCGCTCGAGGCGCTGCTCGCGATCGGCCCGGCGTCGATCGTGTACGTGAGTTGTGACCCGGGGACGTTCGCGCGCGACGCTGCGGCGTTGGTCGACGCGGGGTATCGGCTCGGCGCGTTCCGCGTCTTCGACTTGTACCCGCACACGGCGCACGTCGAGTGCGCCGCGACCTTCTCGCGATGAACGCGGGCCCGGAGCCGGGCGCGCGCGCGCAGGGCCTCGCGAGTGTACTCGGCGCGTTCGTGATCTGGGGGCTGCTCCCGATCTTCTGGAAGCAGCTCGCGCACGTGGATCCGTTCGAGGTGGTCGCGCAGCGGATCCTCTGGACGGCGATCCTCACGTGTTCGCTGCTCGCGGTCGCGGGGCGCTTCCGCGAGGTGATCGCGGCGTTCTCGACGCGACGGGGCTTGGTCGCGACGCTGGCGTCGAGCTTCTTCATCTCGACGAACGGTCTGGTGTTCGTGTGGGCCGTGGCGGCGGGGCGCATCACGGAGGTGAGCCTCGGCTACTACGTGAACCCGCTGCTCAACGCGTTGTTGGGGATCCTGGTGTTGCGCGAGCGCCCGACGCCGCGACAGGGCGTCGCGATCGGGCTCGCGGCGATCGGGGTGGTGTACGCGACGGCGAGCCGGGGCGTGGTGCCTTGGGTGTCGATCGTGGTGGCGGCGTGCTTCGCGCTGTACGGGCTCGTGCGGAAGGTCGCGCCGGCGGAGGCGCTGCCGGGTCTGGCGGCGGAGATGGCGATCGCGGCGCCGTTCGGGCTCGCGTATCTGTGTGTCGCGCCTGCGGTGACGCTCGGCGCGTTCGTGACGAACGGGGTGGGGACGAAGGCGCTGTTGATGAGTACGGGCGTGGCGAGCGCGCTGCCGCTGTACTTGTTCACGCGCGGCGCGCGGCGCCTCGCGTACACGACGGTGGGGCTGTTGATGTACATCGCGCCGACCATGCAGTTGGGCGTCGCGGTCTTGGTGTACGGGGAGCCATTCACGACCTCGCACGCGATCACGTTCGCGTTCATCTGGGCGGCGATCGGTCTTTACGTGAGCGACCTGTGGCGGCGATCGCGTTGACCTGCGGGACGCGGCGCGCGCGCGTCGTTTCGTTGTACGCTCGGCGGGCCGAGTTCGCATGGACGCTCGAGTAGACAGGCAGCGCGCGCGGTGAACGTCCTGCCGCTGGTGCTCGCGGCCGCGGTCGCGTCGATGCCGCGTGTGGTCGTCCGTTCGACGCCGTTGGCGTCCGCACTGCGCGCGATGCTCGAGCCGGATCTCCCGGCGGGGGCCCTCGTCGACGCGGGCGAGGCGGAGCTCGCGGTCACGCTCGAGCGGGAGGGCGGCGCGCTGAGGCTCGTGCTCCATGACGGCGACGCGCAGCGGATCCTCGAGAGACGGCTCGCGACGACGGACGGGGAGCGGCCCGCGCTGCGCGCCGCGGCGCTCGTGGTGGTGGAGGCGCACGCGCGCCTCGCGTCGCGGCGCGTCGGGACGCGGACGGCGACGGTCGCGGGCGCGGTGACTTCGACCGTTCCAGCGGGGCGCGGTGGCACTGCCGTCCGTGATGCGGCGAGCACGGCGGTCGCGCGCGACGGCGCGGCGCGCGACGGCGCTCCGTCGGGCGATGGCGCGGCGGCGCGCGACGGCGCTCCGTCCGGCGGCGCGACGCGGTCGGACGTTCGGGCCGGCGCGACCGCGGCGGAGCC
>JAUHYN010001251.1 GCA_030426505.1 bacterium
CGTGAAGAGCAACGGATCCGGCCCCTCGGGCACGCGCCCCTCGCCGTAGCCCGTCACCACGCCGTCCGTGACCTTCACCTCGCGGAAGTGTTCGCGCGCCGCGTTCGCGCGGAGCCCGAGCGTCACCGCCGCGCCCGTCGCGGTGTGGTGCGCGAGGAGCGAACCGAGGTCCACGTCCGTGAAGAGCTTCCCGTTCACGATCAACGTCGGCGCGTCGGCGTCGAGGAGCCCGCGATCGCGCGCGTACGCGAGCGCGCCGGCCGTCCCGAGGATCTCGTCTTCGTGACTGAAGGCCACGTCCGCGCCCGCGAGCGCCGCGCGCACCGACTCCGGGCGGTGGTGTGTGTTCACGACCACGCGCTCCACGTGCGGCGCGATCCAGTCCACGAGGTTCGCGACCAACGGGCGCCCGAGGAACGGCACCGCCGGCTTCGCGCGGTCCGCCGTGAGCGGCCACAGGCGAGTCCCGAGGCCCGCCGCGAGGACCATCGCCTGCACCCGCTACTCCCCGGCGCGCAGCAATACGCGCTCGCGGAACTGGTCGAGCCGGTTCTCCGCTTCGATCAGCTCGTCCGCCGTCGTCGCCTGGCTCTCGCTCAACACGTCGACCTTGCGCTGCGCCTCCGCGACGTCCCCGACGAACACCGTGTTCGACGCCTCGACCTTCTCCAGCCGCTCCCGCGCCCGCGCGAGCGCGCGCTCGATCTTCACCGTCTTGCTCTTGAGGATGGATACGGCGCGGTCGAGCTCCTTCGCCTCCGCGCGCTCCTCCTTCGATAGCTTCATCGACAACAGCGGCAGCGGCGTCAGCTCCGCCACGATCGGCTCCGCCGCCAGCCGGTTCGCCCGGAACCGCTGACGCCACCGCCGGTACCCGGGCTTCGTCATCACCAACGTGAACCGCCCCTGCTTCGGGACGAGCACGTCGTAAGCGGGCGTCTCGCCGAGCGGCGCGCCGTCGAGCTCTACCGTCGCGCCGGGCGGCTCCGAGGTCACGTCGATGTGCTGCGCGGGGGGCAGGGCGATGTCGACCACCGACGAGGTCTCCGCCTTCGACGCGATCACCACGCGCGTCGTGAGGTGATCGTCGAGCTCGACGGTGATCGTCGCGGTCGTCCCGAGCGCGATCGGATCGAGCGTCACCGGCGTGGGGTCCGCGAGGCGCGTGCCGTTCACCGACACGACCGCGTCCGGCGGCGTGGTGCGCACCTCGAACACCCGCCCGAGCGCGAGCGAGAACACCGCCGAGGTTTCCTTCGTCCCCGCCGGGATCCGCACCTCCGCGAACCGCGGCTGCACCGCGTGGTCCTTCTTCTCCACGCGCACGCGCAGCGGTCGGTCCAACGGCAGCTTGTCGATCGTGTACGGCGTGACGCCCGGGACCTTGCGCTCGTCGATATAGATCGTCGCGCCCGGCGGCTCCGACTTCACGCGCAGCGATCCGTACTCGAGCTTGGGCGCGGCGGTCGGCGCCGAGGTCTTGCCGACCACCGCGATGATCCCCACCGCGAGCATCGCGACGAGCAGCCCCGCGAGCCCGAGCCACACCACCATCGGCACCGGCTTCCTCGGCGCCTTCGGCGTGACCGGCTTGCCGGGCAACCCGGGCGCGGACTGCGGCTTCGTGTGTTCGGCCGAGCCGTCGAACATGCGCTCGATCTGCGGCACGGCGAGCGGCGGGACGGGCGCCTGGACGGGCGCGCGCTTCTGGGCGTCTTCCGAGGTCTCGGCCCCGAAGTACTGCATCGCCTCGACCGACGACGAGTTCGGCACGAGCCCGATGTCGTCCCCCTGGGGCGCGGGCGGCGACGGCGGCTTCGTGTCGCTCGTGAACGCCAGCGGCGGGACGTCCTGCGTGCCGCCGGGGAGCTTCAGCGCGGGCGGGTGCTTCTTCGAGTCGAGGAACTCGCTCGGCCAGCCCTGGTACACGACCGCCGTGCCGGTCGCGACGGGCTGCTGCACCCAGGTCTTGTCGAACTCCTCGTCGGGGCTCGGCGGCGGTGGGGCGTCGAGCGCCTGCTGCTCGACGAAGGCGTCGAACACCCGCGCGAGGAAGTCGTCCAGCGGTTGCGTCGCCGGGACCATGTGCCGCAGCCGGGTCAGCTCCGCGAGGGTCTCGCTCGCGCTCGCGGGGCGCCGGTCCGGCTCGAGCGCGACGAGCCGACGCGCGAAGGCGCTCACCTCGGGCGGGGCGTCCTTCCGGTACGCGCACAGCTTCGCGACGCGGTCTTCGATCTCGAGCACGCCGCGCACCCGCCCGGCCTCGGGGAGTACGCGCCGCGCGGAGATCAGCTCGGCGAGGACGACGCCGACGGAGAACAGGTCCGCGCGGTGATCGATCGCGCCGCCCATCGCCTGCTCGGGCGCCATGTAGCCCGGCTTGCCCTTCGCGGTGTGGGCGACGGTGACTTGGTCGCGCGCCTCGTGACGCGCGATGCCGAAGTCCGACAGCTTCACCGCGCCAGCCCGGGAGAGGAGGGTGTTCTGCGGCGACACGTCGCGGTGGACGATGCGCAGCGGGCGCCCCGCGCGATCGACGAGGCCGTGCGCGTACTCCAGCGCCTT
>JAUHYN010000105.1 GCA_030426505.1 bacterium
GGCAGGGTTACCTGTTCGAGACGTACTTCGATGAGAGGCAGGGCGACGAGCCGATCTACGCGTACCAGCTCAACTGGCGCGGAGAGACGTTCTACAGCCGGAACCGGGTGTTGCAGGTGAAGGAGGCGGGGGCGAACGAGCGGATTCGGGCCCTGGTCGACAAGCCGGGCCGGGAGTTCATCATCACGGAGCAGTCCAGGTTCCATACGCTCAAGAGCGTCCTGTCCCCGGACAAACGCGAGAAGCTCCAAATCCTGGATCACTCGAACAACAAGTTCTATCTTTGTGTCGTAGAGGACTGAGCTGAAGGATGGACGAGGGCGAGCGGAAGCGGCGGTTACTGGTCGTTTCCGACATGCACCTGGGCCGCGACTGCAAGGACATCACCGGCTTCAGCCGGACGACCCGTCCCGACGACAAGTTCGACCAGGCCTTCATCGACATGCTCGATCACTACACTTCCGCGCGCGAGCGGGAGTGGAGGCTGATCTTCGCGGGCGACATGATCGACTTCGTCGAGGTCGTCGTGGTGCCCGCGAAGGGACCGCTGAATCTCACGCTGTCGTTCGAGGTCAGTGAAGAGGAGCGCGAGTTCGGGCTCGGCAGCGAAGCGGAGCGCGCGCTCGTCAAACTCGACAAGACGCTCGAGTACCACAGCAAGCTCTTCGTCCGGCTCGCGCACTTCATCCGCGAGGGCGGCGAGGTCGTCATCATCCGCGGCAATCACGACACGGAGCTGTACTGGCGCAAGGTGCAGAAGGTGTTGCGGCGGCGCCTCGCGGACTTCGCGTTCCGCGGCCAGAAGTACGACATCGACGAGACGATCGAGAAGCGCGGCGACTTCCAGTCGCGGCTGACGTTCTCACCGTGGATGTACGTGGAGCCGGGCCGCATCTACGTGGAGCACGGGCACCAGTACGACCCGTACTGCTCGTACGACAAACAGCTCTACCCGGTGAGCCCGCAGAACCCGAGGAAGATCGACACGCCGCTGTTCGCGTTCGCGATGCGGTACTTCGTGAACATGCTCTCGGACTTCGCGCCTCACAACGCGGACCTGTGGGGCCCGCGCGATTACATCAACTGGTTGCGGAGCAAGGGCCTCAGCGGCTTGCTGTACACCGCGAAGATGGGGCTCGGCGCCGGCATTCGCATGCTGCTGTACGCGGGGCACTTCGCGATGGGGCGCGTGCGACGGTACGGCAAGGAGCACAGCAAGAACCTGCGCCTCGAGGCGAAGAAGTACGGCGTCCCGAAGGAGAAGCTGCAGGAGATCGATCAGCTCCGTCACGTGCCGGTGAATCGCAACCTGCCGGAGCTGATGCGGCTGTTGTTCCTCGATCGCATCCTGCTCGTGGTCGGCTGTCTGACGCTCGCGTTGTTCATGCTGATCCTCTTCGAGAGCGCGTGGTTCGAGCTCGCGGGGATCGTGCTCGTCGCGCTCGCGGGGTGGCAGGTGAATCGCCGGCTCGCGCCGAGGCGCTACTTCCTGCCGGGGCCCAAGCAGAAGGACGCCGCGCGGAAGATCGCGAAGGTGATGGACGTGCCGCTGGTCGTGATGGGGCACAGCCACGTGCGCCGCGCGACGGAGATCGCGCCGGGCAAGCTCTACGTGAACACGGGCTGCTGGCTGCCGCCGCTCGACGGCGCGCCGGAGCACACGGACGTCAACGAGCCCTGCACCTGTAAGCTCTCGCACCTGGTGGTGGACGAGGCGCCGGAGCTCCGCGTGTTCTGTCGGGCCGCGCAGACGGTGCGCCTCGCGGACGTGGCGGAGACGAAGCCGCACCGCGAGGACGAAGAAGGGCAGGACATCATGCACAACACGGCGGATATCCTCACGCCGTGACGCGTTGGGACCGGGGCGCGGTGATCTATCAGATCTACCCGCGGAGCTTTTACGATTCGAATGGAGACGGGATCGGTGACCTGAACGGGATCACCGAGAAGCTCGACTACGTGGCGTCGCTCGGCGTCGACGCGGTTTGGATCTCGCCGTTCTTCACGTCGCCGATGAAGGACTTCGGCTACGACGTGTCGGATCCGCGCGACGTGGATCCGATCTTCGGGACGCTCGAAGACTTCGATCGCCTCGTCGCGCGCGCGCACGCGCTCGACCTGAAGGTGCTGATCGATCAGGTGCTGAGCCACAGCTCCGACGAGCACCCGTGGTTCGCCGAGAGCCGGCGCTCGCGCGAAGGTCCGCGCGCGGACTGGTACGTCTGGGCGGACGCGAACGAGGACGGCACGCCGCCGAACAACTGGCTCAGCGTGTTCGGGGGTTCGGCGTGGCAGTGGGAGACGCGGCGCGAGCAGTACTACCTGCACAACTTCCTCGCGTCGCAGCCGGACTACAACCTGCACAACCCGGCCGTGCGCGAGGCGCTCCTCGCGGACGTGCGGTTCTGGTTGGACCGCGGCGTGGATGGCTTCCGCCTCGACGCGATCAACTTCGCGTTCCACGACACGCTCTTGCGCAGCAACCCGCCCGCGAAGAAGCGGCCGAAGAGCGTGAACCCGCACAACTTTCAGGAGCACGTCTACGGATCGAATCGGCCCGAGGTCCTCGACTTCCTCGCGTCGCTGCGCGCGCTGTTCGACGCGTACGACGCGACGAGCGTCGGCGAGATCGGCGGCGGCGACGCGATCCGTCTGGCGCGCGACTACACGACGAACCGGCGGCTCCACATGAGCTACACGTTCGAGCTGCTGAACGACGATGGCGCGGCGGCGTCGATCCGCGCGCGGGTGCAAGCGCAGCTCGACGCGATCGAGGACGGCTGGGTGTGCTGGTCGTTCGGCAACCACGACGTCCCGCGGCTGCGTTCACGCTGGGGCGCAGACGACGAAGCGATGTCGCGCGCGTACCTCGTGCTGTCGTTCTGCCTGCGCGGCGCGTGCTGCCTCTACCAGGGCGACGAGCTGGGGCTGACGGAGGCCGACGTCCCGTACGAGCGCATCGTCGATCCGTACGGCAAGACGTTCTGGCCGGAGTTCAAGGGCCGCGACGGGTGCCGCACGCCGATGCCGTGGGAGGGCGACGCGCTCCACGGCGGCTTCACTTCGGGGGAGCCGTGGTTGCCAGTGCCGCTCGACCACGTGGCGCGCGCGGTCGATCGGCAAGGCGCAGGGTCGACGCTCGCGCTGGTGCGCGCGTTCCTCGCGTGGCGCCGCACGCAGGACCTCGCGGAGGCCCCGCTCGCGTTCGAGGAGGCGCCCGACGGCGTCTTGCGCTTCACGCGCGGCGCGCTGACGTTCGTGTTCAACCTCGGGGGGGAGGCGGTCTCGCTGGCGCTCCCTCCGGAGGACGCGGGGGCGCCCGGGTCGAGTGACGGGACGACGCTGGCGAGCGGGGCGTTCGCGGTGCGTCGTTCCGGAAAATGAACAAGGAGCTCGGGAGCTCGGGAGAGGCTCCCCCTCGAGCGGCCCGCGCGTCTTCGAGATCTGCGCCCGAACCTCGAACCCAACCCCAAAGATGATGGATGGGGTCGAGGCACGGCAAAGGCAGAGCTCAGAACCTCCCCATCTCCCGAACTCCCTGTTCAATCCATCTGGCGATCGAGCGCCTCTCGATCGCGGCACGACCTCCGTCGTACGAAAACGCCGAGGACGAGCAAGATCCCCACCACGGAAGGCCTCCCGGTCGACGTACACCCCCCAGCCATGGCCGCATCCTCCGGCGTGACCGCGACAGGATCTCGCGGCGAAGGGCCGAGCGTGGGATCACCGATGCGCGTGAGACGGATCGCGTCGAAGCCGATCTGGATCTGCGCGTCGAGGGGCTCGCCCGAGTTGTCGTCGAGGCGGACCCACTCGTCACCGTCGCCGGCGAACTCGAGCTCCGCGATCGCCTCGAAGCCGTCGAGCGTGGACTGGTCGACGATCAGCTTCGTCTCCTGGCCGGCGTGGCGGACGGTGTAGCGCGCCTGCGTTGCGTCGAAGTAGCCGCTGTCGTCGCCGTAGATCTCGACGGCGTAGCGACCGGCTTCGGTGAGCGCGACCGTCCACACCGCGTAGTTGTCGGGTTGGTCGCCGTCCCACGCGTACGTCCAGCGGAGGCCGCCGTGGCCGGCGTCGGGGACGATGCGCCATCCGCTCGCGCCGCCCGCCTCGGAGTAGCACGCGCTCGCTTCTTCGATGACGCCGCCCGCGGGCGGGAGTGGTTCGCACTCGGGGGCCGGCGCCGGCTCGCCCCAGAAGTCGTCGCCGAACTCGGTGGCCATCTGGAGCGTGAGGCCGTCGTAGCGCGCGCGGCGTTCCGGCCAACACGCGGAGGTCGGGCGGCAGCCGTTGTAGTGGTGGGTCACGGTGTCGATCCACGCGTCGTAGTCCGGGTGGCCGGGCGCGATCGGGATCGTGTTGATCCACGCGAGCGCGTCTTCGCGCGAGTCGATGTCGACGTGGGTGGAGCGCACGACCATGTCGAGCACGAAGACGACCGCGCGTCGGATGTTGCCTTCGAGCAGGAGGATCTCTTCGCCGTCGCGCGCGAGCGTCTGTTCGAACGTGCCGCCGTCGAACTGGAACATCCCGAGCCCGCCCTCGCGCAACGAACACGGGCCGTCGCCGGCGCCGGCGATCACGGGCCCGTCGCACGACGCGGAGTGCGGGCCTTGGCAGGCCCACGTCGCTTCGGACCAGCAGTGCGCGAGCCCGGTCTCGGCCTCGGCGATCCCGCCGAGCAACGCGCCGTTGGTGAGGCCGGCTTCGGCGGCGACGTCGCGGATCGCTTCGGCGCGCGCGCGGCGCTCGGACGCGGTGAGGCTCGTCTCGACGCTGTCGACGACGAGCAGCTCCGGGCCGCACCCGACGAGCGCGAGGCAGAGGACGTGCGCGGCCCGAGTCATCCGGGCGTCAGCATGGCACGCCGCGCGCGCCGCGCGAGACGGACGAAGGGCGGTCCCGGGCGACGCGCCCTGACGGAGCCTGATCGGGCTAGTCGCCGACGCAGGTGACTACAGCGTGTACCCGTGCGCGTGGATCCCGGGCAGCCCCTCGAAGTCCTCGATCGCACCGAACGCCGCTTCGAGCTTCTTCAGTGCGTCGGTGAGGCGCGGGCCGTTGGCCTCCGCGATCGCGCGGTTGTCGTGGCCGTCGGGGGCGTCGGCGACGAACAGCGTGTGATCGATCGTGACGTCGATGCGGCCGCAGTCGTCGTCCTGGTCGAAGGTGAGGGCGATCTTCGCGCCGTCCGGGAGCTTCGCGAGCGTGAGCGCGCCATTCGACGCGGCGGTCCGCGCCTTCACGTGGAGCTCGAGCGTCACGTCGACCGAGCGCAGCTCGATGCGCGCGTTGTGGAGCGTGCGTTGGACGTCCTGCACGAACGGCGCGCCGCTCCGATTCGGCGCGGCCTCCAGGTGAATCGGCTTGCCCGGATCCTCGGTGAGGATCTCGACCTTCGTCGGCTCGCCGAGCGCGGCGAACGCGGCGAGCGCGCGGGAGGTCGCCTCCGCGAGCCACGCGTTGGGCGCGCCGTCCACGTCGACCACGATCGTCCACGCGCCCGCGTACTTCTTCCGCTTCCACGTATCGAAGCGCGGCTTCATCGGCTTCATCCTACGCTCCCCCTCCGTCCACGTCTTCGATCGTGTCGCCGGTCAGCCCATTCGGGCCCGCCCGGAACACCACGCGGTGCAGTTGCCCGCTCGGGTCCGCGTACAAGACCTCCACGGCCTGAACGCCCCCCGGACCCAGCTTCCCGCCGCGCGACAGCTCGCCGTTGATCGCGTTGCGGAGCCCGACCACCTCGTCCGGCGTCAGCGCGACCGCCGCCCCGTTGCGCGCGTCGAGGCGCACCACGCCGCCCTCCGTGATCCCGTGGTCCGCGTTGTACTCCACGACCTGATTCGCCGCGTGTTTGACGTTGCGCTTCACCGCCTCGAACGGGCGCTTACCGTCGCGGTTGATCAGGTTCTCGACCGCCTTCACTTCGCCGAGGCGCGTCTGGCCGTCGGTGCCGTGCGCGGCCGCCTCGGGCGTGAGCGCGTCGTCGCGTTCGGGGAGGAGGTCCACGTGGGTCACGTCGCCGAACGGCGTGCGGCCGGCGAGGATCTCTTCCATGAACTGCAGCTCGGATCGCGCCTGCGGTGCGTCGCCGCCCTTGGTGTAGATGCGTTGGATGCGGCCCGCGACGTCGCCCTGCACCCGGCCACCCGTCGCGTCGACGAAGTCGGCGAGGTGCTTCGCGGCGGCGGTGAAGTTGTCTCCGGAGAGCCGCCCTTCGGCGCCCGCGCCCGCGAGTTTGGCGAGCGCGGCTTGGCCGGCGGGATCGTCGCCGATCAGGCGGGTCGCGCGGATCAACTCCTGCCGCGCATCGCCGCGCTTGTCGGTGTTCAGCTGCCCGTAGAGATCGTCGCCGACCTTTTCGCGGAGGAGCTGTTCGCCCGTCCACCGATCGTAGACCGCGCGGCCCGGGTACCGCCCGCGCTCGTGTTCGTTGAAGCCGCCGCGAGAGCGGTGCAGCTCCATGATGTCCGCCTCGAGGAGCTTGGTACGGAGGTCGTCCACCGCTTGGTCGTCGTTGGCGAGCTCCGCTTCGCCGAGCCACTGCTTCGCCTGCGCGCGGCCCTCGGGCGTCGCGAGCCACGCGTCGAACTTCTGCGTGCGCTCGAAGAGCGGCTTGTAGTCGTTGGGGCCGTCGCCGAGCGCGAAGCCGGCGGCGTGCATCACCTCTTCGATCTTCGCGCGCGCATGCAGCTGCGCGAGCGTTCGCTCCGCGGGGTCGTCCATGTTCAGCGGCCGCGGCTTGCCGTCGGGGCCGTTCACGGTGAGGTCGCTCGGGAACTTCGGGCGGTGATCCGGCGCGTTCGCGTTGTAGCCGTGGTCGACCGACAGGATCGAATTGAACTTCTCGTTGACCAGGGTCTGGAGCAGCTCCTCCTGAGTGAGGTCGATGCCCTGTTCCTTCGCGAGCTTCGCGTACTCGGCCGCTTGCTCGCGCAGGCGCGGGAGCTCGTGGCTCTGCATTCGGATCGGGTCGCCGGGGTTCGGGTTCAGGCCCCACTCGTTCGCGAGCTCCTCGACCTTCTTCGCGGCGGCGACCGGATCCGTCTGCACGAGCATCGAGACCTCTTCGAGGCCCTTCCGGTACTTCGCGATGTCCGCCGCCGCCTGGGGCGGCAAGCCGAGGTTCGCGGCGAGCCGCTCGGACTCCGCCTTCAAATCCCCGTCCGGCGTGCGCTGAGGTCGACCGTCGTACTCCACGTCCGGCCCGCGGCGATCCGGGGTTCGGTTCGGGTCGTGGTTCTCGTCGATCGCGCCCGCCGCGCGCTGGTCGAACGTCGTCGCGTCGCCGCGGAGCGCTTGGATGCGAGCCTGGACGTCGGCGCGCGTCTGACCTTCGGGGACGCGGTTCGCGTCGAGATCACCCTGGAGGCGATCCGCGAGTTGTCGCTTCGCGAGCGCGCGATCCCGGAGGACCGTCGGGTCCGTCTCGAACTTATTGGGCGGGAGCGAAGACTGCGTGGGGCCGCTCGCCATGCGCTTCCACGCGTCGGCGTCCACGTCGCCGCGCGCGCGCCACGGGACGCCGTCGACGTTGATCGTCCCCGGCTGGTTCGGATCGATCTTCACGTCGTGGCCGCCCGCGCGGAACGCGTCGAGCGCTTGCTGCGCGTAGTTCCCGTCGTACTCGAAGCCGCCGCCGCGCGCGCGCACGTCGATGCCGCGCCCCGTCGTGAGCAACACGGTCGACAGCGCGCCGAGCCGCGGGTCGACCTGTTCGAGGCTCTTCTGGAGCAGGTTCTCCATCGCCTCTTCGCCCGCCTCCTGCGGGAGCTCGCGGAGCGTCTGCGCGGTGCCCTGCCGGAGGATGTCGGTGAGCGTCCTCTGCGTGGCTTCCTTGCCGAGCACGCCCTCGATCTGCGCGAGCTTCGGGGACAGCCGCGCGAAGTCGTCGGCGTAGTTGCCCATCACGCGACCGAGCGCGTTGTTGATGCCGCCCGCGAACGCGTTTCCGATCCCGAGCGACGCGTACGAAAGCGCGAAGTTCTTCCCGACGTCGAGCGCGTACGGCGCGAGCACGTCGTCGACGAGGCGGCGATCGCGCCACTCCTTGTTTTCGCCGTCGTAGACCTGATCGCCGTCGCGCCAGTGCGAGAACTTCGACTTCTCCGAGTAGAACGTGTTGCCGTTGACCACGCTCGCGTCGAAGTTGTTGCGGTAGTAGTGCATGGCGTCGGCCATGACCTCGTGGCCCGCGAGCCCGCCGACCGCGCCCGCGAACGCGACCGCGGCGAGCGGCGCCCCCGCGCCGAACGTCACCGCGGTGAACGACGCCGCGGCCACACCCGCCGCGAGCGCGCCTGCGACCTTCGGGCCCTCGTACTTCGCCCAGTTGCTCCACGTGTCGGCGCGGAACTTCGAGTCGTCGAGCACGGTCTCGAGCACGCCGCGTACGCCGTGTTCGTCCTTCGCCATCTGCACCATGCCCTCGACGGCCTTGATGCGATCCTGGATCTGCCGGCGCTCCGCGGACGGGTGGTCGCCCATGCGCGCCTCGAGATCGCGGAGCTGTTGGAGGCGCTGCTCGGTCTGAGCGAGGAGCTGCGGATCGTCGCGGAGCTGGTTCAGCGTGTTGAGGAGCGGCCGCGCGCGGTCACGGACGTCCTGCACGAACGGCTCGAACGCGGTGCCCTCGGCGCCCGACTCCAGCATCTTCTGGATCGTCGGGAGCTGCTGCGCGACTTCGCCCGCGGCCTGATTGAATCGCGCGAAGTTCTCGTCGCCGTCGATGATCTTCAGCGCCTCGCCGAAGACCGCTTGGCGCTCGCCGCCCTGCGCCGGGCCGCCGAGCACGTCCATCGCCTTGTCGAAGCGCTCTTGCCCGGTGCCCTCGTACGTCGGGGCCTGGTCGAGGTGGAAGCGGTCGTGCGCCTTCAGGCGCGTCCAGTCGCCGTCGCCGCGCGTGCCGGCCGCGTCGTCGGGGCGGTGCAGCGACGCGTACATCTCGGGGTCGAGGTGCTTCAGGTTGTCACCGTGTTTCTGCCATTCGTCGAACGCGACCTGGCTCGCCTCGACGTGCCGACCCTCGGCGAGGAGCTGCTCGCGTTCGTGGGCGGCGTCGGCGTTCTCCATGAACAGTCGATCGCGCGCGGACGCGGAGACGTCGGCGGCCTTCTCGCGGAGGCGGTCGTCGAAGTCGCGCAGCTTCTCGACGTCGCCGCTCTGCGCGTCCGCGTAGCGGTCGCGGTTGGAGGGATCGCGCCCGTAAACGAGGTTGGCAGGGTTGGCGTACGAGAGGACGTGCGCGGCCTCGTCCCCGAACCCGACGCCGTCCGCCGTCGTGTTCGTCATCTTGGCGAGGTGCTGGTCGCGTTCGGTCGACAGCTGCTTCAGCTCGTCCGAGACGCGATCGTGTCCTCGGCGATCCTCGGCGATCAGTCCGTCCATGCGCCCGCCGAGATCGTCGAGGAGGAACTTTCCGTGGCCTTCGTGCAGCGTGCCGCGGGCCATCTGATCCGCGGCCCACGCGGTGTGCAGCGGTGACTGGATCATCGCGCGCTGCTGTTCGGTGAGCTGACCTTCGTCGAGCCCGAGGAGCCGCGTGCGCGCGTCGGGCGAGAGGCGGTTCCACAGCGCGACGTTCGCGCCGAGGTTGCGCACCGCTTCGTCGCCGTAGTTGCCGCGCGCCTCGAGCGACTTCGCGACGATCGCGTCCTTGTCGCCCTCGACGCCCCACCGCGAGAACAGCGCGGGCACCGGCGGCCGGATGCCGGTGCCGTCGAGGAGTTTGCCGATGTCGCCTTGCAGCTCCCAGTCGCCGGTCCCGGCGACGTAGTCGACGAGGCGCTTCCGATCGTCTTGGCTGACCTGCGACAGGTTCGTCCACGACGCCTTGGGATCGTCCATCAGCGCATGCACAGCGCGCTCGCGGACGCGCGCGTCGTCCGAGCGGCTCAGCATGTTCACGACGCCGGAGAACGCGGAGCGGTTGTCCTCGGCCTGGCCGAACTGATTGACGAGGAGATCGACGTCGTGGGTGTCCGCCCACTTCCCCATCCGCCCCATCGCCTCCGCCGCGCGGTCCTTCAGGTCCGGCGGCGTGTACGACGCGCTCACGTCGTGGCGGAGCGAGTTCATCATCTGCCGCGCGACGGGCTCCGACAGGCTCGGGCTGATCTTGCCCATCGCGTCGACGGTCGACGGTGAAAGGTGACTCGTGAGCTGCAACGCGTCCTGCGCGCCGAGGCGATCGGCGATCGCGACCATGCCCTCGGCCGCGCCGTGGTGCGCGCTCTTCGGATCGACCTCGTTCCGATCGTATCCGCGCGTGAGGCCTTCACGGAGCTGACTGCGGACGTCCTCCATCCGCGTGCGGTCGTCGGTGTCGAGCTCGCCCGCGGCGCGCCCGAGCGCGCGGTAGTAGCTCGCGCCTTCGCCGCCGTCGACCTGGTTGAGGAGAGAGCGCGTCACCGCGTTGGCGTGTCCGTTCTTCGCCGCGGCGACGAGGCTCTCTTCGACGCGCTCCGCCGTGCGCTGGTGTTCGGGCGGAGCGTCACGGCCGACCGTCGACACGCCGGCGATCGCGTCGATCGCGCGCGTGTTGCCGGTCTGCGCGGAGCGGCCGAGGCGGTGGACCGCGAGATCGAACCCGTCCACGTCGCGCGCGGAGCGGAGCTTGCCCGAGAGGCGCGAGAAGCTGTCGTCGTCGCTGCCCGCGATCGCGTCGGTCATCCCGGCGAGCGTGTTCGCGTTGCCTTCGCGGAGGCCGCGGTCGATCGACTCGGACGCGGCGCGGCGCACGTCCGGATTCGCCGAGGTCCGGTCGACCGTCCGCGCGAGGAGGTGCGCTTCGTCGCGGTTGGTGTCGGTGCCGAGCGACTCGGCGGCGGCGGTCTTGCTGCGGTTGATCGTCGCGAGATCGAGCGGCGGGACGCGCACGGCGTCGTAGCCGCGCTCCATCGAGACGGGCCCGTAGTCGCCGCCGCGGAAGGTGCCGTCCGGGGACTCGAGCAGCGCCGACATCGTGCGGCGCGCGATCGGGTCGCCGCCCGTCGCCTTCTCTTGGAGCGCACGGATCGATTCCGGATCAGTGCGGAGGCGCGTCAAGTTCTCTTGCGTCCACACGCGGGAGAGCTCGCGCTCGGCGACGGTGTTCTCGCGGCCGGTCTCGGTCTGGAGGCGCTCGCGCGCCTTGGTGAGGTCGGCGAGCGGCGCGTCCGACTTCAGGTCGTGGAGGATGAAGTCGGTGCGATCCGTGTCGTCGATCTCGCGGAGGTAGCGCTGCGCGTTCGCGAGTTGGCGCTCCGCGCCTTGGCGGACCTGCGGATCGTCGCTGCCGTAGCGCTTCAGGAAGTCGTCGCCGAGGCGCCGCATCGCGGTGTCCGCGAAGTAGTTGCCGTCGCGCTGGAGTGACTGCAGGCCGTAGTACGTCTGGCGGCCGTCGTCGCCGAGGTGGCTCGTCGCGCGCAGCGATTGGATGTGGTCGCCGTAGAAGAGGCTGCCGTTCTGCTCGAGCTGATCGACGAACCCGCGGCGCTTCGCCGGGTCGTCTTCGAAGAGCGCCTGCTCGTAGAGCTTCTTCGCCTCGGCCGCCTGCTGTCCGGCGTTCGCGGCGGCGGTGTCGAGCTTCGCCTTGAGCGCTTCGTTGCCGGGCTTGTTCGCGTCGGCCTGGAGGCGATCCCACATCTTGTGGGCCATCGTCCGTGCGCCCGTCGGCGTGTTCGGCGGGGCGTCCTTCCCGCCGACGGAGAGCTGCGCGAGGTAGTCGAGATCGGCTTGGCGATCCGGCGGCCGCTGACCGTCCGCGAACGTGTCGACGTACCCGGCGACGTTCGACAACACGCCGTCCTCGGCCTGCATGTGCATGTCCATGCCGACGCCGATCGCGCGCGGATCCACGAACCCGATCTGCGCGACGTGTTCGATCGTGTGCTGGAGCGCGTCGGCGCCCTTCTCGATCTCGCGGTACTTGTCGAACGCGGCGCGGTACGCCTCGGAGTCGCCCGAGAAGCGCGCCTGCGCCATCTCGTCCTCCACCTGGCGCATCTGATCGTCCATGTAGCGGACGGCGTTCTGGACTTGGTCGGCGGTCGGCGTGCCCTGCAGGTGACCGACGCCCGGCGGGAAGCCGCCGCGCTCCATCGAGAGCGGGCCGCTCGGGTCGGCGTCGTACGGGCGGCCGTCGCGGACGATCTCCTGGGGCCCGGCGTGTTCGACCGCGCGCGACTCCCCGCCTTCCTGGACGACGCCGCGATCGTCCTCGCCGCGCATGCGCGCGAGCTCGTGCTCGGGGATCGCGCCGTTGCGCTCGACGCCGCGCGCGAAGATCTCGCCCTCGTCGCCCTTCGCGTCGCCGGGGCCGAGCTGCTGATCGAGGTGGTGGCCGACCTCTTCGCGGTAGACGCGATCGAGGTGCTTCGGATCGCTCTGCAGGTCGCGGCTGAGGAGGACCGTGCCCCCGTCGTCGGCGGAGTACGCGCCGAGCTTGCCGTCGAGCGTGTCGCCGTCGACGAAGCGCACGTGCTCGGGCTGCGGGAGCCGCCCCTCCTTCGCCGCGTCGACGAGCTCCGCGCGCTGGCCGTCGTCGACGCGATCGCCGTAGGCCTGATCGAGGACCTCGTCGAACCGTCCCGCCTCCGCGACCGCCTTCGTGTCCGCGTCGAAGCGCCGCCGCGCGTCCTCGATCTGCTCGCGCTCGCGCGCCTTGCGATCGGTGTCGCGGCGCTCCTCGGAGCGGCGTGTCTCCTCGGTGCGCTGCGCCGCCTCGTCGCGCGCGCGGGAAGAGGCGGCGCGCGCCGCGTCGGGTCGCCGGGTCTCCTCGTTCCGCGCGTCGTCTCGTCGCTGGGTGTTGCTCGGCGCGTCCCCGTTCCGCGCATCACCTCGTCGCAACGCGTCGCTCCGCGCGTCCCCGTTCCGCGCATCACCTCGTCGCAACGCGTCGCTCCGCGCGTCCCCGTTCCGCGCATCACCTCGTCGCAACGCGTCGCTCGGCGCGTCCCCGTTCCGCGCATCATCCCGTCGCAACGCGTCGCTCCG
>JAUHYN010000106.1 GCA_030426505.1 bacterium
GAGCGCAACGCATCGATCGCCTCCCGCCAGGCCCCCGCATCGCGCGCCTCGAGGGCGTCGGCCATCTTCTGCGTGAAGGCGATCGAGTCGATCCCTGGCGTGACCTCCACGAGCGCGTCGTGCGGCGGCGCGACCATCGACAGCGCGGCCTCCGTGAACCCGACCTGCTCGTCGGGCGCGAGCCGGAGGATGCGCCGCGCGTCGCGGAGCTCGGCGGCGTCGAAGCCGTCGGCGACCAACCGCGCCACCATCTTCTTCACCGCGTTCGCGTCGGACGTCGGATCGAAGAGCGCGCGCGGGAGTTGGTAGGGGCCGTCGGCGACGCAGGCGAGGAGCCGGTGCGTGCGCAGGAGGTTCAGGACCACGCGCGGATCGTCGTCGACCGCGTGCGCGAACTTCGCGAGCGGCTTCTCGATCAAGTACTTCGCCTGCGACTCGCGCCCGAGGCTGCCGTGCTCCGCCGGACCGACGCGCGCGAGGCGCTCGATCGAATCGGGCGTCGGCGTCAGGCCGGGCAGCTCGTGGGCGAAGCGCAGGAATCTCAGCGCCTCCGCCAGCACCGAGTAGCCGTGGCGGACGCTGGAGCGCTGCGTCCCGTCGTAGACGAACACGAGCTCGCCGCGCCAGAAGTGTTCGAGTCCGCCGAACGGATCCTCGATCCCGCGAGGCCCCACGCCGACCTTCTCGATCGTGGGTCCCCCGAGCGCGACGTTGTTCCGGTGATCGAGCGGCGCCAAGACTTCCCAGCCGTCACCGAGCGTCTCCACTTGCTCGGTCGCGGGCCGCGCGAGGTCGCCGAGCGCGAGGACGTCGCGATCCGCGGCTTGTCGGAGCAGCGCCTCCGTCGTCGGGACCTCGATCGCGTCGACGCCGTCCGGCCCGTGTTCGAGGATCTGGTCCCGCACCCAGATCAACATCCCGCGCAGCGCTCCGCCGAGGAGATAGAGGCGATCCGCGTCTTCGCGATCGAGCCCTGCCTGCCACGACCACAGCGGCGCGAGGTCCGGGACCCGCGCGACCGTCTGCTGCACGATCGTCGCGAAGCGATCGAACGGCAGCACTTCGGACAGCGGGCGAATCGTGGTGACCGCGCGCGCGCCGCGCTGCCGTGAGAGCTCGCGGAGCGATGGCGGCGGCGCGTCGCTCGGTCGCGCGAGCCCGAGATCGGCGTCGGGCTCGACCCACGCCTCGCGCGCAGCGGGCGCGCCCGGTGCGTCGCTCTTCGTCGCGAGCGGCGACTTGGCGGCGGGATCGATCTTCATCGCGACGTCACCATCCTACAGGACTCCGCCGGCGCGCGGGCCGCCCGTAGATCGCTTGACCGCCCGTCGAAAAGCGGGCTGTAAGGGCCCGCGATGACCGCCACCGTCGACCCGCGAGGGCGCCCCATACGCCGCGGTCCCTACCCCGAGCTGACCTGGTCCGGCGTCTTGGTGGGCTACGGCCTCGGGGCGCTGATCGCGGTCAGCATCGGCTACGCGAGCCTGATCCTCGGCTTCTCCATCGAGGGCTCCGAGCTCGCCGCCATCCTCGGCTGGGGCATCCTCCGCGGCGTGATGCGGCGGTCGTCGATCGTCGAGAACAACATCAACCAGACCGTCGCCTCGGCCGTGAACGGCGCGTCGGCCGGGATGATGTTCTCCGTCCCCGCGCTGTTCATCCTCGAGAAGAACACGCCCGGCCTCATCGACTTCGACCCCTACCTGATGGTGCTCGCCTGCATCACCGGCGGCGTCCTCGGCATCGCGTTCATCGTCCCGCTCCGCAAGCAGATGATCGACTTCAACCGCCTCGCGTACCCGGGCGGCATCGCGGTCGCCGCGGTGCTCAAGTCTCCGGGCGCCGGCCTCAAGAAGGCGATGCTCCTCGTGGGCGGCGCGCTCTTCTCCGCGGTCGTCCACCTGATCGTCACGCAAGTCATCGCGGTGGACCACGAGACCTGGGCCCTCGGCGCGCAGCTCGGGCTGCCGAGCTACCTCAACATCGCGTTCTATCTGTCGCTGCTCACGGTCGGCGTCGGCTTCCTCTCCGGGAAGGGCGGCATCACGTTCGGCATCGGCGGCTTCGCTTGTTACTGGCTCTTCGCGCCGCTGCTCACCGTGTTCGGCGGCCCGGACGTACTCCCGCTCGTGGAGGCCGGCCCCGGCCCGCTGCGCGGCGCGCTGTTCCGGCCGGCGGGCATCGGTATCCTGATCGGCGCGGCGGTCGGCGGGGTCATCGCGGCGTTCCCGCTGATCCGGAGCGCCATCAAGAGCATGCAGGAGGCCGGGCGCGCCTCGGGCGATCGCAGCAAGGACAACGACGAGCTCCCGATCAAGGTCCTCTACGCGGGCATCGCGCTCGCGGCGGTGGGGCTGACTGCGTTCGCTTACCTCTCGTCTCCGGAGATGTCGCTGCTGCGCGCGGTCGCGATGGCCGCAGTCGGCACGCTCTGGATCTGGGTCGCGGGGGTCATCGTCTCCGAGTGCCTCGGGCGCACGAACTGGTCACCGCTGTCCGGCATGACGCTCATCGCGGTGACGATCCTGATCTTCGTCGCGAGCGGGATGTCGGATCGCTCGACGATCATCGTGAGCGTGATCGTCGGCGCCGCGATCTGCGTCGCGATCGCGCAGGCCGGCGACATGATGCTCGACCTCAAGAGCGGGTACCTCACCGGCGCGAGCCCGCGCGCGCAGCAGATCGGTCAGTTCCTCGCTACGTGGCTCGGCCCCATCCTGATCATGGGCCTCATCTACGTCCTGCACGAGGCCTACGGGCTCGGCAGCGAGAAGCTCCCCGCGCCGCAGGGGCAGGCCCTCGCGAGCATGGTCGGCGGCATCATGGGCGGCGACGTCCCCACGTTCCGTTACGGCGCGGGCGCTGGCATAGGCTTCGTCATGGCGCTGTCGGGGCTCGGCGGCATCGGCGTGCTGATCGGCCTCGGCTTCTACATGCCGTTCAACATCGTGCTCACGTACACCATCGGCGTGGGCGGTCGCGTGCTCGCGCAGCGCACGAAGGGCGAGCGGTGGTGTCAGGACGTCGGCATCCCGGTCGCCGCCGGGTTGATCGTCGGCGAGGCGCTGGTCGGCGTGGGCATCGCGCTCGTGCAGATCATCCGGGCGGCGGGGAGCTGAACCATGCGGACTGTTGCGCTCATCGTCTTCTACTTCGGCGTCACCGCCGGTGCGTTCATCACCGTGCGCGAGTCCACGCAGGTCACCTGGCTGCACTACGGCGTCGCCGTCGCGATCGCCGTGGTCGGTGTGGTGCTGCTCCGGATCACCGCGCGCTCCGCCGCGACCGACGAGAGCACCGTCGCGAGCGGGATGCTCACCGTGCGCGAGAGCCTCGAAGCCGTCGCCGGCCACCTCGCGCGCCTCAACCAAGAGCGCGACACGATCGGCGTGTACGGCATCCACGGCCGCATCGACGCCGACGTCATGGACGACGTGAATCGCTTCGTCGAGGTACGCGAGACGATCGCCACCGTGCATGGGCTCGACGTCTACGCGCAGACGATGGACGCCTTCGCGAGCGGAGAGCGCGCGCTCAACCGCGCGTGGTCCGCGTCGGCGGACGGGTACATCGACGAGGTCTGGGCCTGCCTCGACCGCGCCGAGCGCCACATGCAGCGCGCGTTGAGCGTGCTCGACGCCCAGAAGGCGAGCTGAGCCGTGGCGCGTCGCTCGGTCCTCGTCGTCACGAATCTCTACCCGAGCGCCTCCCGCCCCGACTTCGCGCCCTTCAATCGTCAGCAGTTCCGCGCGCTCGCCGAGCTCGCGGACGTCGAGATCTTCGGGCTCGTGCCGCGCCGGATCCCCGGACCGCTGAGGAGCGGCATCCCGCGCTACGAAGTGTTCGATGGCCTCGAAGTCTTCCGCCCGCGCTTCGTCACCGTGCCGGGCGCCGTCGCGCTCAACGCGGCTTCGGTCGGCGCGTCCGTCACCGCGCACCTCGCGATGCGACGCGCGAAGGGCAAGCGGTACGACGTCGTGCTCGGCGCGTACGCCTACCCGGACGCGTGCGGCGCGATCCTCGCGGCGAAGGCGGCGCGCCTCCCGGTGGTCGTGAAGTGCCACGGCAGCGATCTCAACCGCGTCCCCGAGCACCTGCTCGCGCGCCTGCAGATGGAGCAGCTCCTCCCGCGCGCGGAGCGCGTCGTGTGCGTGAGCGAGAAGCTCGCCGAGGCCGCGCAGCTCCTCGACGTCCCCGAAGATCGGATCGACGTGGTCTACAACGGCATCGATCGCGAGCGTTTCCACCCGCGCGATCGCGACGAGGCGCGCCGCGCGCTGGGCCTCGGCGATCTCGGACGCATCGTCCTCTACGTCGGCCACCTCGCCGATCACAAAGGCGCGCAGGATCTCTTCGACGCCTCCGAGCGCCTTGCTCAGACGCACCCGGACGCGACCGTCGTCTTCGTGGGCGACGGGCCGCTCCTCGCGACCCTCCAGCGGAGCTCGCGCGTGCGCGCGGTCGGGCGCGTCCCGCACGAGCGGATCGCGACGTACCTCGCGGCGTGCGACGTCCTCTCGCTGCCGAGCTGGGACGAGGGCATGCCGAACGTAGTGCGTGAGGCGCACGCGTGCGGTCGCCCGGTCGTCGCGACACGCGTGGGTGGGATCCCGGAGGCGGTCTACCACGAGGCCCTTGGGCGCCTCGTGCCGCCGAGCAATCCGCCCGCGCTCGCGGAGGCGCTCGCGGCGCAGCTCGACGCGGCGCCGATCTCCGCCGAGCGCATCGTCGCGCTCGCGGAGGTGCCGTCCTGGGAGGAGAGCGCCGCGTCGTTGATGGCGTCGCTGGAGCGCGCGATCACGTCGCGGGCCTGAATCTGGCCCGAACCGCGCCCCATCGAGTATCCAACCGTGTGACTTGGCGCGCGATCCTGTCCGGAGCGCTCTTCCTCGGCGCCGCCGGCTGCGGGGGCGGGGATCTGGATCGATCCCACGTCGGCGTCCTCGGCTCGCCGTGCGCGCCGCGGACCACGCCCTACTACGAACCGGATCCCGAGAAGTGGGACGTGTCGTGGCTGTGGGCCAAGCTGGAGCCCGAGCTCGCCGACGCCAAGACCGACGCCGAGAGGGCCGAGAAGATCGCGCGCTGGGTCGCGCTCAGCTCCGTCAACGATCGCGACGTCGCCGCGGACCAGGCGCCCGGGGAGCACCTGCGCGCGATTCCATTCTATGGATTGTGCGGCGAGCGCTCCGTCGTCACGAAGCAGCTCGCGCGCCGCGCGGGGCTCCGCGCGGAGATCTTCGGCCTCTACAACTTCATCGAGCCCGGCTCCGGACACACCACGGTCCAGTTCTGCTACGACGACGACTGGCACTTCTTCGACGTGACGTACGCGGGCATGTTCGTCGCCGACGGCGAGGTCATGTCGTTCGATCGCATCCGCGCGGATCCGTGGCGCGCGCTCGCGGGGCTCGTCCCGTACGAGACCGGCTTCGACGTGTACCAGTCCGAGGATCCGAACCGCGACGAGCGCGACTACGAAGCGAGGATGCGCTCCTACTACTCTGCCGAGAGCATCGTGAGCACGCCTTCGCTCAGCTTCTTCGGGGCCGGCGAGGAGGTCCCGCTCGACGTGAAGTTCGATCTGTCGCGCGCGCCGCTGATCGTCGGGCGCCCCGGCGCGTTCCCGACCGAGGTGCATTGGTCCGGCGCCGACCAGGGCATCTCGGAGCGCATGGGGGTGATGCTCGGGCACACGGTGGAGAACTTTCAGCCGCGGCTGGTGTTCACGAACGCCACCGTCGGCGAACACTACGCCGTTACGTTCCAACTCCGGCGCGCGACGTCGGCGGGGCTCGAGTTATCGCTGCTCCCGGTCGACGTCGCGCTCGAGTCCGACGACGTCTTCGTGACGACCGAGGCGATGACCGGCTACCCCGAGCCCGCGGCGGAGCTGGACCCGTTCCCGGTCGAGCGCCCGTTCGAACCCGCCCGCGTCGTGGGCGCGCCCGACGACCCGGGGCGGCTGGGCGCGGCGGCGTTCGACGGGGATCTCACGTGGACGATCCGTTTCGAGGCACTCCGCCGGTCGGGCGCGATCGCGATTCGCCACGCCATTCCGCACGGGGAAGGGCTCATCGTGGAGCGCGTCGAGGTCGGCCGCGCGTCCCCGCACGTTCAGTGAAATCACCCCCCTGAACGCCCCAAATCGACGCGACACGCACATGTCACCGCATGCGCGGTACGATTCTTCTTTACACATCGATCTTTAGGCGTAGCTTCCGGCGCCGTGAGCAACGACCCGACCACCCTCCGCAACATCGGAATCTCCGCCCACATCGACAGTGGCAAGACGACGCTGACGGAGCGGATTCTGTTCTACACGAATCGTGTCCACGCCATTCATGAAGTGAAGGGCAAGGACGGCGTTGGCGCCAAGATGGATTCGATGGAGCTCGAGCGCGAGCGCGGTATCACGATCGCGAGCGCGGCGACGCACTGCACGTGGGCCAAGCACCACGTCAACATCATCGACACCCCCGGCCACGTCGACTTCACGATCGAGGTCGAGCGCGCGCTGCGCGTCCTCGACGGCGCCATCCTCGTGTTGTGCTCCGTCGCGGGTGTGCAGAGCCAGTCGTTCACCGTCGACCGCCAGATGAAGCGGTACAACGTGCCGCGCATCGCGTTCGTGAACAAGTGCGACCGCGTTGGCGCGAACCCGGTGCGCGTGCGCAACCAACTCCGCGAGAAGCTCGGCCACAACGCCGTGTTGCTGCAGCTCCCGATCGGCCTCGAGCACGACCACAAGGGCGTCGTCGATCTGATCGAGATGAAGGCGTACTACTTCGAGGGCGCCCAGGGTCAGCAGATCCGCGTCGACGAGATCCCGGCGAACCTGCGCGAGGAGGCCGAGGCCTACCGCGAGGAGATGCTCGACCAGGTGTCGATGTTCTCCGACGAGCTCACCGAGGCGATCCTCGAGGAGAACGTGACGACGGATCTCGTGAAGCGCGCGGTCCGCGCGGGCACGCTGTCGCTGCAGCTCACCCCGGTGCTCCTCGGCTCGGCGTACAAGAACTGCGGCGTGCAGCCGCTGCTCGACGCGGTCGTCTCGTACCTCCCGAACCCGAAGGACATCGAGAACAAGGCGATCGATGTCAGCGGCGACGAGGAGAAAGAGGTCGTCCTCTCGAACTCGTCCGAGGACGCAGCGGTCGCGCTCGCGTTCAAGCTCGAGGACGGTCGCTACGGTCAGCTCACGTACTTCCGCGTGTATCAGGGCATCCTGAAGAAGGACACGTTCATCACGAACGTCCGCACGCAGAAGAAGGTGAAGATCGCGCGCCTCGTGCGCATGCACTCCGACGAGATGGAGGACATCACCGAGGCCGCCGCGGGCGACATCGTCGCGATCTTCGGTATCGACTGCAACTCGGGCGACACGTTCACCGACGGTACGGTGAAGCTGTCGATGACCTCGATGCACGTGCCGGATCCGGTCATCTCGCTGTCGGTGAAGCCGCGCGATCAGAAGAGCGAGCAGAACCTCTCGAAGGCCCTGCAGCGCTTCACGAAGGAGGACCCGACCTTCCGCGCGGGCGTCGACCCGGAGTCGGGCGAGACGGTCATCCACGGCATGGGCGAGCTGCAGCTCGACGTGTACATCGAGCGCATGCGCCGCGAGTACAACGTCGGCGTCGACGTCTCCCCGCCGCAGGTCGCGTACCGTGAGACCTTCACGCAGGAAGCCACGTACGACTACACCCACAAGAAGCAGACCGGTGGCTCGGGTCAGTACGCGAAGATCCTCGGCCGCATCGGCCCGAACGACGAGGCGGACTTCTCGTTCGAGGACAAGGTCGTGGGCGGCAACGTCCCGCGGCAGTTCATCCCGTCGGTCGAGAAGGGCTTCCGTCAGATGCTGGCGAAGGGGCGTCGCCTCGGGTTCCCGGTGGTGAACGTGAAGTGCATCCTCGAAGACGGCGCCGCGCACGCGGTCGACTCGTCGGACATGGCGTTCCAAGAGGCGGCGCGCGCCGCGTGGCGCGCGACGTACGACAAGGCGCGTCCGCGCATCCTCGAGCCGATTATGCGGGTCGTGGTCGAGGGGCCGTCCGAGCACTCGGGTAACGTCCTCACGACGATCATGCAGCGCCGCGGCATGGTCATCGGCTCGCAGGAAGACGAGGGCATGACGCGCACGGAGACGGAGGTCCCGCTCGCGGAGATGTTCGGTTACGCCACGGCGCTCCGTTCGGCGACGCAGGGCAAGGCGGAGTTCACGATGGAGTTCGCGAAGTACTCGCTCGTGCCGCCGGCCATCGAAGAGGCGCTGATCGAAAAGGCCAACGAAGAGAAGAAGGCCGCGGGCAAGTAAGGGGGGCCGTCATGTATCGCAAGGAAGTCAACACGCAGAGCCCGCTCCGGATCCTGGAGCGATCGATTCACGGCGGCCTCGGAGCCGGCAACCTCGGCGTCGTCATGGCGCGCGCGGGCGTCGGCAAGACCGCGTTCCTCGTCCAGGTCGGCCTCGACGACATCCTGCGCGAGCGCGACGTCCTGCACGTCGCGCTCGGGCAGACGCTCGAGCACGCGCAGTCCTGGTACGACGGGCTGTTCGACGACCTCGCGCGCGACGTGAAGCTCGAAAACAAAGAGCAGGTCCGCGTGAGCTCGGCGCGCCGCCGCGTCATCCAGGCGTACGGCGACACCACGATCGCGCCGAAGCAGCTCGAGGAGCTCGTGAAGCTCTACGGGCAGCACCTCGAGCACGCGCCGAAGGCGATCCTGATCGACGGCTACGAGTGGTCGGACGACGTGGTCACCCAGGCCGCGGACATCGGCGCGTTCAAGGCGCTCGCGCGGCGCCTCGGCGCCGAGCTGTGGGTCACCGCCCAGACGCACCGCTCGACGTCCGGCGTCCACCCCACCGACATCTGCCCGCCCTACGACACGTTCAAGGCGCTGATCGACGTGGCCGTCTTCCTCGAGCCCCACGAGCACCACGTGCGCGTGCGTCTCCTCAAGGATCACGACAACCCGAACGTGCAGCAGACGCACCTCGAGCTCGAGCCGGACACGATGCAGCTCGTGACCGACGAGGCCGCGGGCCCGACGACGCTCCCGGCGCGCGCGTACACGCTGCTCTCCGGCGCCAACAAGGGCGCCGAGGCCGAGTTCGGGGCGTGCGCTCAGAAGTACGGCCTCGACGAGATGAACTTCACGTTCGCCGGGCGCTCCACGGAGCGTCAGCGCGGGCTGGTCGTCCTCTCCGACGCCGAGCTCCGCCAGGGCGAGGCGAGCGCCGCGTACATCGAGGCGCACCTCCACCGGAAGTTCCCGAAGACCCCGCAGTTCACGAAGATGCTCAACACGATCTGGCACCAGGTCGCGACCTCCGGGCAGGTCTTCGTGATCGGCGTGATCCTCGAAGACGGCACCGTGAAGGGCGGCACCGGCTGGGCGGCCGAGCTCGCGAAGCACTTCGGCAAGCCGCTGTTCGTGTTCGACCAGGAGAAGGCCGAGTGGTCGACCTGGAAGAACGGCGCCTGGGAGTCGGGGGTCGAGCCCAAGATCGACCGCACCCGCTTCACCGGGACCGGGACCCGCTTCCTCTCGGACGGCGGCCGCGAGGCCATCCACGCGCTCTTCAAGCGTTCGTTCCCCACCGCGAGCTGAGGATCCTGACCGAGTCCGGGCAGACCCGCAAGGCAGCCCGTTCATTTGTGCGGCTCAATCCGGCTAATCTGAAATTCATCCTTGCACGAGAGAAAACTGTCCTGCATTGCTGAGAGGCGATGCGCACAGGACTCTCCCTCTCGGCCCTCCTCGGAATCGTCCTCGCCCCGGGCGCAGCCTCGGCGCTGGACCTCGAGGTCTACGACTCGGTGGACCTCACCACGCCGATCGGCCTGATCCACACGTTCCAGACCTCGGGCTCCGGGGCCGCGCACTACGACTTCTACAGCGCGTCCGGGCACCCGGTCGGCGTCAACTTGGCGAACGACCACGCCAACATCTGGGTCCACGAGAACACGACGACCGGCGAGTTCTCGTTCGGGTTCATCTTCGCCCAGGACGCCAATGGGGCCCCGTCGAACGCCGCCTCGTTCGCGTTCCGGATCGTGGACACGGCGGGCAACGTGTTCGTCGCGGTCTCCGACGACGCAGGGGAGGCCGTCGAGACGTCGCCCGGGAGCTTCCAGGGGACGTTCAACTACGGGAACAACACGGACGGGATCATGGTCTCCGGGATCACCGGGACCAACTGGACGATCATCGTCGACTCCGTGGACTTCGGGAACGTCACGAACTTCTTCGCGTCGAGCGGTGAAGTCGCGAACTACAGCGACGACCTCACGCTCTCGCTCGGTCACGAGTACCGCATCACGCCGGCGTCCAACCCGGTCTCGGTCGCGCCGGTCGATCCGCGCGACAACGACAGCGACGGCGTGCTCGACGGCTCCGACGTCTTCCCGTGTGACCCGTCGGCGGCGGCGGTCGCGTACGTCCCGTCGGCGACCGAGCGCTCGATGCTGATGTTCGAGGACCACTGGCCGCAGCAGGCGGACCTCGACTTCAACGACGTCGCGGTCGCGTACCGCTACGCGTTCCTCCTCGACGCGAACAGCCACGTCTCCTCGATCCTCCTCACGCTCGATCCGATGGCGATCGGCGGCGCGTTCTCGAACGGGCTCAGCCTGCACCTCCCGGTTCCGGCTACGGCGGTGACGTCCGCGGTCCGCCGCGTGGGACCCGGCGGCGCCGACCAGGCGCTCGCGCTCTACCCGGGCGACACGGAGGCGACGATCATGATCTCGCCGGACCTCCGCGAACTGTTCGGCAACAACAACAGCATCATCAACGCGGAGCCGGGCGTCGCGCCCCTCACGGGACAGACGGTCGAGGTCGAGATCCAGTTCGCCACGCCGCAGATGATCCCGACGAGCGAAGCGCCGTTCGACCTCTTCATCTTCCGCAGCTCGGTCCCGTCGCACGAGATTCACCGCACGCGCTACGCGGGTACCAGCCGCATGGACAACACGCTGTTCGGGACCTCGGACGACGGCTCGACGGTCGGCCGCTGGTTCGTCGACGTGCAGGGCCTCCCGTTCGCGCTCGAGATCCCGACGCTCGCCGCGTACCCGCAGGAGGCGCTGCCGATCCACCTGCTGTACCCGGACATCCTCACCTTCGCGAGCTCGGGCGGCGCGACCAACGCCGACTTCTACGCGACCAACGTGCAGAGCTGGGCCGCGTACGCCGAGCCGGGCGCACCGACACCGATGCCGTTGGGCGAGCTCGTCCCCGACCGGAGCTGCGTCCCGGTCATCGGCGCGAACTCCCAGAACCCGGGCATCTCGTGCCTCGACATCATCACCGCCGGCGTCGCCGCCGGGAACACGCAGTACTGGGTCGATCCGGACGGCGCGAACACCGGCGTGGATCCGTTCCTCGTGTCCTGCGACATGACGACGGACGGCGGCGGCTGGATGCAGATGGAGATGGTCGACGGCGACGGCGTGCTGATGGCCGAGTACGACGCGTCCAACCCGTGGCGGAAGTGCGGCGGGAACTCCGCGCAGTACTACGGCGGCTCGAACGAGTCGTCGGTCTCGCCGGACCGCTCCGGTTCGAACGATCACCGCATCACGATGCAGTACCGGAACCCCGCCAGCGGCGCCGTGTACACGGACGCGCAGATCGCGGCGCTCCGCACGATCGTGTCGACGCTCCACCCGAGCACGCGCATCGTCGCGACGACCTCCGACGATGACAACGGCAACTACCAGAGCGACGGCAGCGGCGGCCACGAGGTCTACGCCCGCGGCGTGTCGAACGTGTGGACGCTCCTCACGCCCGGCGAAGACGGCGAGTGCGGCGGCAGCACCGGCTGGCCGGCCTCCGGCAGCGCGAGTGGCTACTACCTGTGGAGCACCACCGCGTCGCAGTCGCAGGTCGCAGGCCAGACCACCGGCGCGACCAGCGCCTCGCTCGGCGCGCTCGACGTCGACCTGCTCCTCCCGCGCGAGGTCCGCATCGTGGTCGACACGGGCGGCGGCGCCTCCTTCGGTTGGGAGCAGCCGCAGTTCCTCGTGCGGTAGCTTTCAGCTTTCACTTCTTCTTGTCGAATCCGCGGGCGGCGAGCAGCCCTGACAGTCCGGCGCGCGGGCTCGCGCCTGGGGCCGGGCGCGCCTCGAAGGCGGTCCTCGAATCCCCGAGCAGGCGACGCGCGCCGTCCGTGATCTCCGCGGGCGGGGCGTCGCCTTCGCCGCGCGCGCGGGCGAGGTAGCGCTCGAAGCCCTTTTCGATCTGCCGCACCCACGCGTCGCGTTCGAGGCCGAGTGCGGCGGCGGTCGGCGCTTGGTCTTCGAGCCACGCCGCGAGGCGCTCCGTCTGCTTCGGGTAGAGCGACAGCCCGAGGACGTCGATCGGCGCCGCGTCGGTGTCGACGCCGGACTCCATCGCGATCACCTCGACCATCAACTCGGCGGAGATCTCCGCGACCTCGTCGACGAGCTGTGCGATCAACTCGGGTTCGAGGGTGCGGCGCGCGGCGTCGAGGGCCTCGGCGGCGCGCGCGAGATCCGGCGCGGCGCCCCAGGCGCGGACGGCGTCTTTGACGCGAGGATGGACGAGGGCAGGGTCCACGGGGACCGACCGGAGGGCTCAGTAGCGGTTACGGACGATGTCGTCGCGGGCGCTCTGCACGTCGCCGCGGCCGCCGTTGCCGGCGATCAGGTACGCGAGGAGGCCCGGCACGCCGGCGAAGAACGCCGTGAGGAGCCCGACGCCCCACTTCTTGGCGGTGGAGCTGTCGTCGCGGATGAACAGCTTCTTGGCCGCGGTGCCGAGCAGGCCGGTGAGGCCGCCGTTGCCGAACGTGTACCCGGCGATCGCGCTGAGGGTGTCGCGGACCGGGTTGAAGCGGATGCCCATCACGCCCCCCTTATCGGTCCTGAAGGGGGAGGTGTTGCGCCGATCGGGGTTCAGCTGAGGGCGAAGCTCACGAGGACGTCG
>JAUHYN010001252.1 GCA_030426505.1 bacterium
TCCTCGGGGGGTACCGTGCGAGATGCGCACACCGGCGACCGGCCCCGTGGCCTTTCCGATCATCCCAACCCCCCAAAGCCTAAGGCCATTCCGTCCGCGACAGTAGCCCCGCTCACGTTGGTATGGACCGTGCGAGGCCGATCCCCATGGATCGACTCCGACTCCCCGTCCTCCTCGGTCTGTCCCTCGCCGTTGGGCTCCTCGTCACCGCACCGCAGCGCGCCGAAGCCCAGGGCACCTTCTACGTCGTCGAACTCCAGACGGGCATGAGCGAAGCCGCGTACCAACGCGGGGACCTCGGCCTGTCGTTCGGCGTGACCGCCGGCGTCACGTTCAAGCTGAAGCGCCTCCCCGTGCGCTGGTACCTGCTCGGCAACCTCACCAGCCGCAACAGCGTCGTCGAGGGCCGGCTCGGTAGCGCCGGCTTCACCGCCGAGCGCCGCGACCTCGACGTCTACGCCGCGCAGCGCTTCGTCGTCCCGGTCTACCGGCAGATCCGATTGTTCGCGGAGGGCGGCCTCGGTCAGCGGTACGTCCAAGAGCTCGTCACGCGCTCCGACCTCGGCGCGCAGCGCAGCGGGCAACACCAACTCCTGATCGTGGTCGCCGGCGGCGTGCAGGCCCGCATCAACGAGACGTTCTCGCTCGGCCTACGCGGCGAGTGGATGCCGCTGTCGAGCGACGGGGTCCTCACCGAAGCGCTCACCGGCCTGTCGTCGACGCGCAACCGCCTCTCCGGAATGGCGCAGCTCGGCGTCCACTTCTGATCTTCACTTCGTGCGGTCAGCGACGACGACGGTCGTGCGCGCGAAGTGATCGTGCAGCGTGCGCCCGCGTCGATCGAGCAGCAGCCAGAAGTAGCCGACGCCTCCCAGCAACAAGCCGAACAGCCCGAACACCGCGCGGAGGATCGCGCGGACCGGCGTGACGCGCGCGCCATCCTTCGTGTTCACGACGCGCAGGCCGAGCGCGAGCTTACCGAGCGTGCGCGCGCCGAACACGTGCGCGAGCACCGAGTACACGAGGTAGAGCACGACGCCGAAGACGAGCGGGAGCGTGAGGTCGCCGTTGACGAGGAGTGCGCTGACGTCGTCGGGCTCGATGAGCGACGCGTTGGAGATCGCGTCGCCGAACACACCGAAGAGCGCCGGGGCGACGACGAGCCCGGCGAGGATCGCGGCGTCGATCGCGATCGCCCCGAAGCGACGGGCGCCCACGGCGAGGCGGTGCTTCGGCGCGTCTCCCACGTCGGCGGTCACCGGGATGTTGTCGAACGAGACGTCGACGCCGAGCGGCATCATCGCCTCGCCGGTCGGCGCGGAAGGATCGAGCCGCAGCGGCGTGGGCGCGAAGGGCTCGGGGTCCATCGCGTCGAGGAGGCCGGCGGTCTCCTCTTGGCCGAAGACGGCGTCGACGACCTCCTTACCGAGACGCTTCGTGTCCTCGGTGCCGGCGGTCTTGGGGGTCGGCTTGTAGGCTGGCGTCTGGACGGCCTCGAGATCCGACAGCTCGGGCGCGGTCGTCTCGGAGCGCGCGTTGCGGAGGCGATCCTTATCGCCCTCGCGCGAGTCCGGATCGCCGAGGTGCGCGGCCAATCCGCGTCGGACCTCGCTCACGGACTGGAGGACCGGCGGTTTCATGGACGGCTCCGAGGGGCCGTCGTCGAGATCCTTCACCAGCCCCGACAGGCTGCGGGGCGGCGCGGCGCCCGCGAGCTGCCCGGGCGCGGCGATCGTCTCGGAGGGGCCGTCGTCCTTCTCGAAGCGATCGTGATGCACCGGCATCGCCGCCAGCAGATCGGCGGAGGGATCGGCGAGGTTGCCGAGGCGCGTGGACTCGCCCGACGACTCGCCGTCGTCGAGGTCCGTGGGCACGACGGGCGCGAGCTCGTCGCTCGCGATCGAGCGCGTGATCCCGCGCGGCGCACGCGGCGGCGGCGGGTTCGGGACGATCTTCTGCGGCCGCAGCGACGGCGTGCCTCCGCCCGGCGTATTGAGCACGAGGTCCGACGCCGGATCGCGCACGGGGTGGGCGCGCGCCGCGGTGCTCCCGACCGGCGTCGGGCGCGTCGGCGCGACCTCGTCGGGGCGTTGCTGCGGGCGCGCCGAAGCGGCCTCCGCGGTGCGACGGGGACGCGCGGCCTCCGCGGAACGCGGGGCCTCGGCGGCCCGCGCCGCGTTCGTCGATCGCGGACCGTCCGGCGCCCGCGATGCCTCCACGCCGCGCGCCGAACGGCCTGCGTCCGGGGAACGTGGGCCGCGTTCTGCCGACGCGGGAGAACGCGCGGCGCGATCCGCCGCGTCCTGCGATCGCATATCGCGTTCTGCCGTGCCCGGAGAACGCGCGCCGCGATCCGCGGCGTCGTGCGATCGCATATCGCGTTCTGCCGTGCCCGGAGAACGCGCGCCGCGGTCCGCCGCGTCCTGAGATCGCATATCGCGTTCTGCCGTGCCCGGAGAACGCGCGCCGCGCTCTGCGGTCTCGGGAGATCGAATATCGCGTTCTGCCGTGCCCGGAGAACGCGCCGCCCGCGCCGCCGCCGCCTCCGCCCGCGCGAG
>JAUHYN010001253.1 GCA_030426505.1 bacterium
AGGGCGAGGAGTCGTCGCAGATGGGCGGGGCGGGCGCGATGGCGTCGAAGTCGAACGTCGCCGACACGTGCATCGCGACGCTCGCGTTGATCCGTGCGGGGAGTACGGCGAAGGCCGGCGACCACGCGAAACAGGTCCGGACCGCAGCCGCGTACGTGCTCGGTCAGATCGAGGCGTCCGACGAGAAGTCGCTCTACGTGACGGACGTCCGCGGCACGCGCGTGCAGTCGAAGATCGGGCCGTACATCGACACGTTCCTCAGCGCGCAGCTCCTCGCGGAGCTCAAGGACCACATGCCGGACGACGCCGCGAACAAGCGCCTGACCGCCGGGTTGAACAAGGTGCTCGCGAAGGTCGAGACGAACCAACGCGGCGACGGGACGTGGGACGACCGCGGCTGGGCGCCGGTGCTCTCGCAGGCCGTCGCCGCGAAGGGGATGGCGCGCGCCAAACAACGCGGCGTGGGCGTGAAGGACGAGGTCCTCGCGCGGACCGAGCAGAACGCGGGCAAGGCGCTCAGCGGCGGGAAGTTCAGCGGCAAGGGATCGGCGGGCGTCGACCTCTACTCGACGGCCGCGAACACCGGCGCGCTGTCGGACTCGGTCAACACGAACGAGATGGACGAGAAGTTCGTCGAGGATCTGGCCAAGACCGCCAAGGACCCGCGCGTCAAGCGGCAGGCGCAGGAGAAGCTCCAACGCTACCGGGCCACGAAGGCCAACAAGGTGCAGGCGGAGAAGGCGCTGGTCGAGAAGCTCGAGGACCCGCGCTTCGCGGCCGGGTTCGGCTCCAACGGCGGTGAGGAGTTCCTCTCGTACATGCTCGTCAGCGAGAGCTTGGTCGTGAAGGGCGGAGACGAATGGGAGCGCTGGGACGCCGCGATGACCAAGAGCCTCGCCCGCGTCCAGAACCAGGACGGGAGCTGGACCGGCCACCACTGCATCACGGGGCGGACGTTCTGCACGTCTGCGGCCCTCCTGGTGCTGCTGGCGGATCGCGCGCCGATGCCGCTCGCGAAGAAGGTCCGCGGTTGAAACTCCCCTACTGACATCGCGCCCGTCTTGGACAAGACTCGGCGGCCATGTCGAACGCGGTGACAAACGGGATCCGCGTCCAAGTGGCGTCGGCCTACCTCCCGGAGCAGTCGGCGCCACAGAAGGGCCGCTACGTCTTCCGTTACACGGTGACCATCAACAACGAGAGCGAAGAGACCGTTCAGCTCAGGACCCGACACTGGGTCATCACCGACGGCACGAATCACGTGGAGGAGGTCCGCGGTGAGGGCGTCGTCGGCGAGAAGCCGGTGCTCGCTCCGCAGCAGTCGTTTCAATATACGTCCGGCTGCATCCTCAAGACCGCTTGGGGGACGATGAACGGGTCGTATCAGATGTTCCGCGACGACGGCTCGTCGTTCGACGCGGAGATCGCGCCGTTCCTCCTCGCTTCGCCGGCCGTCGCGCCGCAGGGCGACCCGAACTGACCGCGGGCCCGTGGACGGCTTCTCGCTGCTCCCGCCCGAGGCGCCGCTGATCCGCGTCCCGGCGGGCGTGTACCGACTCTCCGAACGGCTCGGCGGCGACCAAGAGGTCGAGGCGTTCGAGCTCGACAAACACCTCGTCACGGTCGCGCGCTTCCATCGCTTCGTCGACAACGGTGGCTATGACGACAAGGCGTTCTGGAGCGGGCGCGGTTGGCGTTACATTCAGAGGAACGAGGTCGAGACGCCGCGGTTCTGGCGCGAGGAGAAGTGGGCGCGCTTCCTCCGGCCCGAGCGCCCCGTCGTCGGCGTCTCGTGGTTCGAGGCCGAGGCGTTCTGTCGCTTCGAGGGGCGGCGCCTCCCGACCGAGCGCGAGTGGGAGGCGGCGGCGCGCGGGGCGGACGGCCGCCGCTACCCGTGGGGCGACGCGTGGGATCCCGAGGCCGCCGCCGTGCGCGGCCAGGGCCCGCGGGTCACGTGGCCGGTCGGCTACTTCCGCAAGAACGTCGGCCCGTTCGGGCACCACGATCTGGTGGGGAACGTCTGGCAGTGGACGACCGACCCGGCGCAACCCGAACGCAAGAGCGAGAGCCCGATGGTCGCGAAGGGTGGGGCGTGGGCGGCGCGGATCGACAAGAACCAGACCGACACCTGGAACGCCTTCGACCCGATGGACCGGCACTCCCACGTGGGCTTCCGAACCGCGCGTTGAGTTGCTGACCGTCGTGCGCTTCGGGTAACGAGATCGGGTGGCCACCGTCGCCGAACGCATCACCCGCCGCGTCCTCCTCTCGCGCGGCTACGCGAGCAGTCAGGTCCGCACACCGGTCGGTCGCGTCCACTACGTCGTGGGCGAGGGCGGCGGATCGCTCCCGCCGCACGTGATGCTCCACGGCTTCGCGGCGTCGGCGGTGCAGCTCGCGCCGGTGCTGCGGCACTTCCGCCCGTCGGTGCAGCGCGTGATCGCGGTGGACCTCCCGGGGCACGGCTTCTCGGAGGTGCCGGCCGGCATCCTCGAGCCGCAGCTCCTCCTCGACGGGATCTTCGCCGCGCTCGACGATCTGATCCGCGAACCCGTCG
>JAUHYN010001254.1 GCA_030426505.1 bacterium
TCGAGGTCTTGCGCGAGACGAGCGTCGAGCTGGACGGCGGCGCGGCAGGATCGCGCATGCGCAGCCGCTACGTGGTGGACAACCGATTCACCCTTGAGGGATAAAACGGGCCGCAATGGCGCTTCGCACCTCCCTCGACCTGGAGCTGGTGCCGCTCCTCAAGGCCCTCCGTAGCCGCCTGGACGGCATGGACGGAGTGGCCACGGAGACGAAGGACGGTCTCGAGATCCACTCGGTGGACGACGTGCCGTTCATGCAGCTCGAGATCCGCCGCGACCACATGAACCTGGATCTCTGGCTGACCGAGGAAAAGCTCGAGGAGGCGCGCTCGTCCGGGATCGGGCGCGCACACCCCTTCATGGAGAACGAAGCCGTGAAGGTGCGGTTCGAGCGCGCCGAAGATCTCACGCGCGTCGCGCACTGGTTGGAAGAGGCGTACCAGCACGGTCGCGCCCGCGCGAAGCAGTCGAAGAAGCGCTGAAACCCCCCGCTCGGCGCCCTCACCGGGCCGGCGAGGTCATCCACCGCTCGAGCTTTGCGCGGAGCTCCGACGCGTCGAGCGGCTTCGCGAGGTGGTCGTCCATCCCGCACTCGAGGCACCGCTTCCGATCCGTCACCATCGCCGACGCGGTGACCGCGAGGATCGGGACACGCGCGGAGCCAGCGTCGGCCTCTCCGCGTCGGATGCGGGCCGTCGCCTCGAAGCCGTCCATGCGCGGCATCTCGCAGTCCATCAGGACGATGTCGAAGTCGTGGCCGCCGTACTGCTCGAGGGCCTCGAAGCCGTCGCAGGCCACGACGACCTCGCAGCGCATCTTGGTGAGGTACTGGGCCGCGATCCTCCGGTTGACCGGGTTGTCCTCGACGAGCAGCACGCGCGCGGCGCGGCCTCCGATCTGGAGCGGCTCGAACGCCCGCTCGTGCCGGTGACGTGGGACCTCGGCGTCGGGCGAGGTGAAGCCGCTCAGGCGCGTCCACTTGATCGGGCGGGTCATGACGCCCGCCCGCGAACGGAGCTCTTCGCGGAGGACGCCGCGCGGTCCGACCGGGACCACTTCGATGACGGGCGTCTCGGCGCGCCGCGCGAGTTCGACGAGCGACGCGAGATCGAGCGCTTCGGGATCGAGCGCTTCGGCGTCGATGAGCACCAAATCGAATCGCCGCCGCCGCAGGGTGTCGCACGCCTCGCTCGGGTCCACCGCGAAGTGGAGCGCGCCGCCCCACAGGCGACCCGCTCCGATGGCGGCCTTTCGGGCGCGTGGACGACCGCCGACGAGCAGTACGTCGCCGAGCGTCGGGGTCGAAGTGCGCTGCGACGGATCGACCGCGAGCTGCAGTTCGGCCGTGAACGTCGAGCCCACGCCGACTTCGCTGCGCACGGTCAGATCGCCGTCCATCAAGCGCGCGAGCCGCCGCGTGATCGCGAGGCCGAGGCCCGTGCCACCGAACCGTCGCGTCGTGGAGTCGTCGGCCTGAGCGAAGGGGCGGAACAACCTCGGGAGGTCCTTCAACGCGATGCCGATCCCGGTGTCCTCGACTTCGAGGACGACGCGAACGACGCCGTCGCTCGCCGGGGCCCCATCGACCCGCACGACGACGTGACCTTCGTGGGTGAACTTGGCGGCGTTGCCGATCAGGTTCACGAGGACCTGGCGGACCCGCGTCGGATCCCCGAGCACGTACCGTGGCGCGCCGGCGGCGATCTCGATGACCAACTCGACGCCCGCGCTCTGGACCTGCTGCGCACACAACTCTGCGGCGCGTTCGACCAGGTCGACGAGATCGAACGGCACCGTCTCGAGCTCGAGCTGCGCCGCCTGGATCTTCGAGAAGTCGAGGAGGTCGTTGATCACGGCGAGCAGCGCCTCCGCGCTCCCGTGCGCCGTCGACGCGAGGCTGCGCTGCTCCGGATCGAGGTCGGTGTCCAAGAGGAGGAGGCACATCCCGAGGACGCCGTTCATCGGCGTGCGGAGCTCGTGACTCACGTTCGCGAGGAAGCGTCGCTGCGCCTCCGTCGCCGCTTCGGCCTTCTCGAGCGCTTCGACCTTCTGCGTGAGCTCTTCGTT
Source organism: bacterium (assembly GCA_030426505.1). GTDB lineage: Bacteria > Myxococcota > Kuafuiibacteriia > Kuafuiibacteriales > Kuafuiibacteriaceae > JAUHYN01. The sequence continues at coordinate 2,067 of JAUHYN010001254.1, forward strand.
CTTGGCCTCGAGTTCCCCGCGCGTGATCTCGAGTTCGACCATGAGCTCCGCGGCGTACGCGTTGGCCGCGGCGACTTGTTCGACGACCGCCGTGAGGTGGCTGAGTTCGGCCTGCAGCTCGGAGGTCATGACGAGACTCAGAAGACGACCGTCGGCGTCTGGGACATGCGGACCCCATAGGCGGCGATGCCGGCCGCCATCGCGCAGCCGCAGCCGCCCTCTCGAGCGGTCGACGACGCCGCGTGCGAACAGCGGTCCTCGACGCAGTGCGGACAGAACTCGACCTCCCCACCTCCGAGGCGGACGGCCTCCATCAACTCGGCGACGGGCGGGTAGCCCTCGACGACGACGCGCGTGCAGTGCTCCTCGCGGAGCCACTGCGCGCCGTCCATCACGAAGTAGAGCCGAACCGCGGTGCCGGCCGCCGAAGCGGACGCCGCCATCGAGAGTCCGAGGACGACGCGCTTGGGCGCATCGGTCCCGGTCGCGA
>JAUHYN010000107.1 GCA_030426505.1 bacterium
AGACCGCCTCGATGATCGCGTCGTCCAGTTCGATCGTGGACGGGAGCGTCTTCTCGGCCTCGGTCGCCTGCTGCGACTTCCGATCCATCAACGCCGTGACGAAGCGCCCGACGGTGACCGGCGTGACCTCGGGGTACCGCGCGTAGCGGATGTGGCCGATGCGACGCGCGAGCTCGGCGGCGGTCTGGATGCGCTCGTCGGGGTTGCGGGCGAGGGCGGCGAGGACGACCTCGTCGATCTCGCGCGGCACTTCGTACGCGAGGGTCGAGGGCGGCGCGACGTGGTGTCGACGCATGCGCTCACGTGTCTCCTGGTCGTCCGGGCGCCAGAACAGCGGCTGGTGCGCCAGCAACTCCCAGAGGAGGAGGCCGGCCTGGTACACGTCGGTGCGCGCGTCGATCGCGCGGCCCGTCGCCTGCTCCGGCGACATGTACCCCGTCGTGCCCTTCACGACGCCCGCGCGGGTCTTCGGCATCGCGGCGAGGCGGGAGGCGGTCTTCGCGATCCCGAAGTCGAGGATCTTCACGTCGCCTTCGCGGGAGACGAGGACGTTGCGCGGGTTGAGGTCGCGGTGGACGAGGCCGAGCGGGAGGCCGTCGGGGCCGACCTTGCGGTGCGCGTAGTCGAGGCCCTTCGCGACCTCTTCGGTGATGAACAGCGCGGCGCCGATGTCGATGCGTTGGCCAGCGGCGCTCGCCTCCTGCACGAGGGTGAAGCCGTCGAGCCCGTCGACCAGCTCCATCGCGATGAAGTACGTGCCGTCGACGCGCCCGAGCTCGTAGATGCCGACGACGTTCGCGTGGTTCAGGCTGACGGCGATCTTCGCCTCGGTGACGAAGCTCTGAACGAACTCGGGGTCCCGCGCGTACTGCGGGAGGATCTGCTTGATGACGAGGTCCTTCTCGAACCCGTCCGCGCCATACAGCTTGGCTGCGAACACTTCCGCCATGCCGCCGACCGCGATGCGGCGTAACAGGAAGTACTTTCCGAACGTCGTGGGCTGGAACACGGCGGAGTGCGCGGGGCTGGGCGCAGCATGCCACGCGTCTGGACCGTGTGCGCAATCGGGGGCCGCCTCGAGGGCCGCTCGGCTGATAAAACCCCGTGGGTCGGATTCGGATCGGCCGCTGAGAGGCCCCGGGGAGGCGGTTGTCGAGTGCGGTCGGCCCGGCTAAGAGCATCTCGCTTTGTTCGTTCAGGAGATGCAGTGGCGAGGCCTCGTCAAACAGATGAGTCACGAGGGCCTCGGCGACGTCATGCAGAAGGAGAAGCTGCGGGTGTACAGCGGCTTCGACCCGACCGCGTCCTCGATGCACGTCGGGAACCTCATGCCGGTCATGGCTCTGCGCCGCGCGCAGCTCGAAGGCCACCATCCGATCGTCCTCGTCGGCGGCGCGACCGGCATGATCGGCGACCCGAGCGGCAAGTCGTCCGAGCGCAACCTGCTCGACATGGAGACGCTCCAGAAGAACGTCGACGGCCTCTCCAAACAGTTCGCGCGGTTCATCGACTTCTCCGACGCGACGCTGGTGAACAACTACGACTGGTTCAAGGAGATCTCGTTCCTCGAGTTCCTCCGCGAGGTCGGCAAACACTTCTCCGTCAACGCGATGATCGCGCGCGACTCCGTGAAGACGCGCCTCGAAGAGCGCGAGCACGGGATCTCGTACACCGAGTTCTCGTACATGCTGATCCAAGCGTACGACTTCTGGCACCTGTACAAGGAACACGGCTGCAAGCTGCAGCTCGGCGGCAGCGAACAGTGGGGCAACATCGCGTCCGGCATCGATCTCATCCGTCGCCTCGGCGGCGGTGAGGCCTACGGAATGACGCTCCCACTCCTCCTCGACGCGTCGGGCAAGAAGTTCGGCAAGAGCGAAGCGGGCGCCGTGTGGCTCGACCCGGATCGCACGTCGCCGTACGACTTCTACCAGTACTTCCTCCGCACCGACGACCGCGACGTCATCCGCGTGCTCCGCTACCTGACCACGCTCGACCGCGCGACGATCGACGACCTCGAAGAGCGCCACGCGAAGGCGCCGCAGAAGCGCGACGCCGCGCGCGAGCTCGCGCGCGTGATGACCACGATGGTCCACGGTGAAGAGGAGGCGAAGCGGGCCGAGGCGAGCGCCCGCGCGCTGTTCGATCCGAGCGCGGCGGGCGAGCTCCCGCCCGGAACGCCGACCTTCGCGTACGCCGCCGACACCCTCGAAGCCGGGTGGTCGCTCGTCGACGCGTTGGTCGAGAGCGGGCTCCAGGCCAGCAAGGGCGCGGCGCGTCGCGCGATCAACGGCGGCGGCATCTACGTCAACGGCGAGCGCGTGTCCGACGAGAACCGCACGCTCACCCCCGCGGACGCGCCGGACGGCGACATCCGGCTGCGCCACGGGAAGAAGAACTACATGGTGCTTCAGCGCGCCTGACGCAGGCGGTGCGATGACGCCGTGTGGGGCGTGCCGTGACCGGTGGGGTGCTAGCATGACCGGCGTGCGGGGCCTCGCCGGGCTGTTGTTGCTGTCGACCGTCGCGTGCTCCTCGAAGCTCGCGCTCGACGTCCGCCTGATCGAAGCGCTGCGCCCCGATCCGTTCGAGGACGTCGCGACCGTGCGGCTGCGCGCGCTGGAGGGCGGGCGGCTCGTGAGGGTCGGCGAGGGGCGGTGGGATCAAGGGCCGCTCGATCTCGATACGTTGGTGTCGCCAGAGGCGGATCGCTTCGTCGTCGAGGGGCTCTCGAGCGACGGGCGCGTCGTGTCGTCGGGCGCGAGTGGTCCGCTGGATCTGCTCACCGCGCCGCCGGAGGACGGCCTCGAGATCGTCTTCACCCGGGTCGGCGTCCTCAGCGTCCTCGAAGAGGCAGACACCGAACGCATCGGCGGTCGCGCCGTCGAGCTGCCGGGCGGAGGGGTGTTGGTCGCGGGCGGGGTCGACGCCGACGGGTGCGCGCGGGAGGACACCGAGATCTATTCGATGGAAGGGGCTCGCCTCGAACGCGGGCCCCCGCTCGTCGGTGGTCGCGTGGACGACTTCCACCTCCTCGCGCTCGGAGACGGGCGCTCCATCGTCGTGGGCGGCCGCGCCGCGAACGGGTGTGGTGCGGCGCAGGACACGGACCGCGTCGTCGTGTTCGACGGTCGGTCCGCGCGCAACGTGGAGGCCGTCGGCTTCAACATCCCCGGCGCGAGCTACGCCGTCGTCGCGTCGTCGGAGATCGTCGCGGCGGGGGGAGAGGGGGACATCGTCTCGCGCACGCAGGTCGCCCGCCTCGATCTCGCGTCCGGCGCCGTGCGCTCCATCGGGACGCTCGATGCGCCGCGCGCGTGGGCGTCACCGGCGGTCATCTCCTCGGGCCGCATCGCGCTGTTGGGCGGCCGCGCACAACGCGATCCCGCGACCGCGCTCGACTCGACCTCCGTCTTCGTCCCGAGCCGCGGCGCGGCGCTCGACGAGCGCATCGGCCTGGGGCGCGCGCTCGTCGCGCCGGCGACGCGTCGCACGGCGGCGGGCGGCGTCGTGTACGCGGGCGGTCGATCACGTACCGGAGAAGGGCACGCCGAGGTCCGCATGCTCGTCGTGAAGACGGAGCGCGACTTCCCGCTCGGCGACTCCACGGTCGTCACTTCGATCTCCTCCACGATCGCCGACGGACGGTTCGTGGACGTCGGCGATGGGAGCGCGCTCCTCCTCTCGCGGGAGCGTCGCGCCGCGTATTGGACCCAACTCCTCCCGCGCCGCGCGCGCGCGCTCGACACCGAGGGCGCGGCGTTGATCGGTGGCGGTCGCCTCGCCGACGGGCGCGTCGTCCTGCGCTCGGAGGCCGGCGCGTATCTTTCGTTCAACCCGGGCTTGTCGCCGCTGGGCATCGCCGCGCGCGACGGGCGCCTCGCCGTGGACGAGGGCGAAGTGCTCGACGGTGTCGGCGTCGGCGTCGTGCCGCTGCGGCCGGACGCGTGGCAACTCACGACGGAGGGGCTCGTCGTAACGCGACCCGATGCGCTCGAAGGCGAGGTCGTGCCGAACGAGTGGGCGGTGTTCGTCGGCGACGACGCCCTCGACTTCGACCTCGAGCTCGACGTGCGCCTCGAACCGCGCGCGCGCGCGGCGGTGTTGTTCGGGCTCTCGGATCAACGCTTCGATCACGTGGTGCTCGGCGGACAGATCTCGGCGCACCGACAAGACACGACGCTCGACTGTCCGCCGGTCGACGCACCTGTCCTCGAGGTCAGCGGCTTTCACCGCGTGCGCGTCGTGCGTTCCGGTGAGCGCGTCACCGTCGCGATCGACGGCGCGACGCGCTTCGAGTGTGTCTTGCGTTCACCGCGCGTCGGGCGGGTCGCGCTCGGGGGGATCTCCGGGAGCGCGACGTTCGATCGCGTCACGCGCAGCGCGCCGTAACGCTTGAATCGCCCGACGTGAAGGGGCCCCTGTGTCGATGTACGCTCGAGGCCGATATTGGCGGGTACGAATCGAGCGGGGATCTGCACGTGTATGCCTCATTCTGTGACGAACTACGGGACAACGCGGATTTTTGTGTGTCTCACATCGCGAGCAGCGGCCGGCCTGCCTCACTCTTGAATTCGCAGTGAAGGCGTCGAACGTGCTCCCAGGCCCGACTCCGGGCCCCGGTCGACTCCTTGTCGCCGAAGACGACGAGCGCCTCGCGCGCGTCGTGCAAGCTCGCTTGCGCCACAGCGGGTGGGAAGTGGACTGCGTCGGCGACGGACTCGCGGCCCTCGAGCTCGCGCGCACGAACACACACCGGGTCCTCCTCCTCGACTACAACCTCCCGAAGCTCGACGGCCTCGGCGTGCTCGACGCGCTCGACGCGCTCCCGAGCCCCCCCGCGGTCATCTTGATGTCCGGCTTCCTGGACGTCGAACAGACGCTCGAGGCCCTTCGACTCGGTGCGGCAGAGGTGATCGAGAAGCCCTTCGATCCGCAGCGACTCGTCGAAGTCGTCCGCGCCGTGGAGGCGCGCGCGCTCGACGACGGCTCCGGCGATCTCGACGGTGACTTCGAGGTCGACTTCGTCGGTATCTCGGCCGACGCCCGCGCGGTCCGCGACCACGTCGTCGCGGTGTCGCAGTACCCGGAGCTCCCCGTGCTGATCATCGGCGACACGGGCACCGGGAAAGAGGTCGTGGCGCAAGCGATCCATCGACTCCGCGACGGCGACGATCCGTTCGTCGCCATGAACTGCGCGGCGCTCCCGGACGAGCTCTTCGAGAGTGAACTCTTCGGACACGAGGCCGGCGCGTTCACCGGCGCGGGGTCGAGGCGCAACGGGCTCCTCGAAGCCGCGGGCGCCGGCACGGTGTTCCTCGACGAGGTCGGCGAGATGCCGCTGTCGCAGCAAGCGAAGTTGCTGCGCGTGCTGGAGACGCGGTCGTTCCGGCCCGTTGGCTCGAACCGCGAGGTCCCGCTGCGCGCGCGCATCGTGAGTGCCACCAACCGAAACGTCACGGGCCAGGAGTCCGAGCTCATGCGGTCGGACCTCTTCTTCCGACTCGCGGGCTACACGATTCGGATCTCACCGCTCGCCGCGCGCCGCGAAGACGTCGAAGTCCTCGCCCGCCGTTTCCTCGAACAGTTCGTCCGGCAGTACGCGTCGTCGCCGCGCGATCTCTCGGCGCTCGCGCACGACGTCCTGCACCGACACGACTGGCCCGGCAACGCGCGGGAGCTGCGCGCCGTGATGCAGTACGCGGCGATACTCGCGAGCGACGGCGTGATCGGCGTTCGTCACGTCGTCGAGGCGCTCCGCTCGCGCGGGACCTCGTCCGGTGCGTCTGCTGCCGTAGCGTCGCCGGCGCCCGGGGAGCTCGGGCTCCGCGACCTCGAACGCCAGCGCATCGTGACCGTGTTCAAGGAGTGCGGTGGGAACGTGAGCCGCGCCGCGCGGCGCCTCGGCATCCCGAGGTCCACGCTCCGCGACAAACTCAGCCGGTACGGGATTCGCTGATCGGCGGGCGCTGCGCGTCGAGCGCCGCCGCGACCCGACCCAACTCGAAGCGCTGCATCCCGAGCGTCGACCGCGCCGGGACGAACACGGACATCACGAGGCGAGGCTCGTCCACGCCGAATCGTCGCAGCAGGATCGTGTGCGCGGGGCGGGTCACGACGAGCTCTTCGAGGTCTTCGTTCGGATCGAGCGTCTCGAGGAGCGCGCGCTCTTCGCAGTAGAGTTCGAAGAGGAGCTGCGCCACGTCGTCGAGGCCGTCAAATTCGCCGTCGGCCCAGAGCACTTGTCCGGACGACACGGACAACTCGGCGACCGCCTCCGCGCCGAGCGGGAACGGCGCCGCGAAATCGCGGTCGAACGGCGACGCCTCGGCCTCGTCGCGCACGCGCATCGCCTCCATGATCAGGTAGCTGGTCGACGCGTCGACCGTGACGTCGTTCGACGCGAACAGACTCGAGATCGTGATCGCGGGCGACGTCCACCCGATGATCTCGATCGCGGCGTCCTCGCCGACCTTCTCGCCGAGCTTCGCGTGAATCAGGGCGCCGTCCCGGATGTGCAGGCGCCCGCGTCGGTCACCGGACTGGACGGTGAGCGTACACGTCTTCCGCTCCATCTCGATGATCTGCAGGAACGAGGCGAGGCTGATGTTGCGCACGTGTCCGCGTACGCCGCGCGCGATGGCGTCGCTCAGGCGATCGAGCACGGTCGGGATGTCCAAGGGCTTCGTGAAGCAGTCCAGGCTCCCCAGCCGCGCGAGCCGCTCGACCGAAGCGCTGTCGGGGAAGCCGGTCATCGTGAACACCGGGACGTGCGGCGCGTTGGAGACGATCCAGGCGAGCAGCTCGAAGCCATTCATCCCCGGCATCTGCAGGTCCGTGAGCACGAGATCGATCGGCGTGGAGGACAACAACTCCATGGCCTCCGCGCCGTCGTTCGCCGTCACGACCGCGAGGTCGCTCCGTCGCACCGAGAGGGTGCGGGCGAGCGCGCGGAGCTGCGCGGGGTCGTCGTCGATCAAGAGCAGGCGCGTCATGCCCGATCTCCTCGCGGCAGGTAGACCGCGAACGACGCGCCGGACGTCGTCTCTTCGAGCTCGAGGTGACCGCCGAGGCTCTGCGCTGCCTCGCGCGCGTTGGTCAGACCGAGCCCCGTGCCCTCCGCGCGCGTCGTGAAGAACGGGAGGAAGATCGACTCGTGGTTCGCCGCGGGGACGCCCGGGCCGTCGTCGCGGATTCGGATGCGGATGAAGTCGAGCTCGCGCTCGCCGGGGAGGCTCGAGCGCTCGGTCGACACGAACACACGCGTCGCGGTGTCGGAGGCCTCGGCGGCGTTGAGGAGGAGGTTCACGAGGATCTGCTCGATCGTGAGCGAGTTGCCGCGGACCTGGTCGGCGTCCGGCGCGACGGAGATCGTCAGCTCGTGTTCCGCCTTGTGGTAGACGGCGCGCAAGAAGCCTTGCGCGCGGTTGAGCACCTCGCGGATCGACACCGGGACGGAGACCGTCGGGCCCAGCCGCGCGTAGTCGAGGAGGCCGTCGACGGTTCCCTGGAGCCGGCGCGTCGCAGCGACGACGTCCTCGGCGGTCTCGCGGACGGTCTCGGGCGTGAGGTCCCCGGAGGCGACGGCGAGGTAGTCGGCGCTGTACATGATGTTCGCGAGCGAGTTGCGCAGGTCGTGGGCGATGCTCGCGACGAGGCGGCCGGTCGCCTCGAGGCGCTGGCGGTGGAGGCGCCTCGAGGTCTCGACGTGTTTGTCGGAGATCTCGTTCATCAGGAGCAGGTAGGCGTCGCCGGAGCGGTAGCGCGTACAGCCCAGCACATCGAGGCAGTGTTCGGAGCGCCACTCGACCGCGCTCCCCAGCGGGACGCGTTCCAACGAGCGCCACAGATCCGCGGGGAGCGGCCCAGGGATGTCACGCACGGCGCCGAGCCGGACCAGCATGTCTCGGCCCATTCGGGTGCCGTCGATCGCGTGCCCCGCGTTCGAGCAGAGCGCCAGCGGCGCCTCGATGCGATCGAAGTCCATCGCGTCGGACGAAGAGAACAAGATCCGTTCCCACCCATGGCCCCGAGGAGTGTGGCGCCGACCTGGCGGATACCGCCGATCGGGCGACGCCATCCGCCACTTCGGCCGCCGGTCTTCGGCCCCCGCGTTTCCATCGGACCTGGCCTGCCCGTTGCAATCGGTCGATTCGAACTCGTTTCGAGAGGAGAAAGATTCAAGTGGCGAATATCAAGGATTCATTGGGGACGATTCTGGAGCTGGACGGGGCGATGGGCGCCTGCGTCGTCGACAGCAGCAGTGGGATGATGCTGGGGGCGGAGGGGGGCGGACCCGTGAACCTCGAGGTCGCTGCGGCCGGGAACACCGAGGTCATCCGCGCGAAGCGCAAGACGATGAACGCGCTCGACTTGTCGGACGACATCGAAGACATCCTCATCACGTTGGGGCGGCAGTACCACCTCATCCGCCCGCTCCACCGCAACAACGCGCTCTTCATCTACCTCGTCCTCGACAAGAACAAGGGCAACCTGGCGATGGCGCGTCACAAGCTCGCCAGCGTCGAGAAGGAGATGGTGCTCTGAGGCCGCGCCCCGCGCGGAACCCGCGGCACTACGAGCGGGGCGGCTTCGCGAGCCCGTGTTTGCGGAGCAGCCCGCGCAGGTGCTTGCGGTCCATCGACGCGAGCCGCGCCGCCTTGCTGATGCTGCCGTCGGCGCGGCCCATGAGCCAGCCGAGGTAGCTGCGCTCGAAGTCCATCTCCCAGCCTTGTTTGTGCTCGGAGAACGAGCGCTCGGCGTCGAAGCTCAGGGACGCCTCGAGCGGCGCGGCGTCCGCGAACATGTTGTCCGCGGTGGGCAGCATGAAGCGCGCGACGCCGTCGCCCGTCGCCGCGAGCCAGAGCCCGCGCTCGACGGTGTTCTTCAGCTCGCGCACGTTGCCGGGCCAGTCGTGCGCGAGGAGGCTGTGGACCTCGTTCGGATCGATGCGCGCCGTGTGGCCGGTGCGTTCGGCGAACGAATCGACGAAGGTCTCGATCAACAGCGGGATGTCGTCGCGCCGCTCGCGGAGCGGGGGCATTCGAATCGGCACCACGGCCAGCCGGAAGTAGAGGTCCTCGCGGAAGCGCCCGCGTTGGACTTCCTCTTCGAGGTCGCGCTTCGTCGCCGCGACGATCCGGACGTCGACGGTGATCGTCTGCCCACCGCCGACCCGGCGGATCTCGCGATCGTCGATCGCGCGGAGCAGCTTCGGTTGCACGTCGAGCGGGAGCTCGCCGATCTCGTCGAGGAACAACGTGCCCCCGCGCGCGCGCTCGAACGCGCCTTCGCGGGACTCGTCGGCGCCGGTGAACGCGCCGCGGTCGTAGCCGAAGAGCTCGGCCTCGATCAGCGTAGGGGCGATCGCGCCGCAGTCGAGCGGGAGCATCGGTCCGCCCTTGCGTCGCGACGCCTCGTGGATCGCGTGGGCGAGGACGTCCTTGCCGGTGCCGGTCTCGCCGAGCAGGAGGACGGTGGCGTCGGTCGGCGCGATGGCTTCCACCACGCCGAACACCTCGCGCATCGGGAGCGAAGCGCCGCGCGCGCGGCCGAAGTGGTCGGACGTCGACGGGAGGACGGTCGCGACGTCGGATTGGTCGGAGAGCCGCAGCTCCACGTCGCCGAGGGCGAGCGTCGACCCCGGCTCCAACACGCCCTCGTGGACGGTGCGCCCGTTGAGGCGCGTCTGGCCCCCGGACCGGTCCGAGACGCGGATGCCGGAGTCGTCCGTCATCACCTCGAGTTGGACGTGTTCGGGCGCGAGGCCGGCGTGGACGATGGTGTTGGAGTCGGCGGCGCCGATCGTGAAGACGCGGCGCGCCACGTCCAGGATCAGCGCTTCGCCCTTCCTCGGGCCGGTCAGGACGATCAGGCGCGGATGTTCGAGGCGGATCCGCTGCTGAACGAGCGCCGTCTTGGGCCCGGACTTGGCCGCCACGAGGGGACGCTACCACCGACCGGCCAGGAGCGGGAGGCCGCGCTTGGCCGGGCGAGGCCGAGCCTGCTAGATGCAACGCGTGGTCGACGTCCTCCTCGTCAACCCCTACGTGCTGTCGCGCCACGAGCCGCGGAAGGCCTCCTATCGGCCCTATCCGCCGATCGGGCTGATGTACCTGGGGGCGGTGCTCCGCGAGCACGGCTACAGCGTCGAGATCTACGACGGCACGTTCGAGGCGTCGCCGGATCAGCTGCGCGTGCGCCTGCGCGCGGGGCCGCGCCCGCGCGTGGCTGGCATCTTCGCGATGAACTCGTTCCGCGACGACGCGCTCGCGACGATCGAGCTCCTCAAGGAGCAGGGCGTCACCGTGCTCGCCGGCGGACCGGACCCGTCGATCTACGACGAGGAGTACCTCTCGGCCGGCGCGGACGTCGTGGTGCGCGGGGAGGGCGAAGTCGCGATCCTCGAGATCCTCGACGCGCTCGACCTCCGTCCCGGCGTCGAACAGGAGGACCGCCGCGCGGACGTCGAGCGCCTGCAGACGATCTCGGGCGTGTCGCTGTTCGATCGCGACGCCCACCTCGTGCGCGCGCCGGATCGCCCCGCGTCCAAGACGATGGACGACCTCCCGATGCCCGCGTACGACCTCGTCGATCTGCCGCGCTACGTGAGCGAGTGGCGGCGCGTCCACGGGTACGCGTCGATTCAGTTCATGACGTCGCGCGGCTGCCCGTTCTCATGTACGTGGTGCGCGCGGCCGATCTTCGGGCGCAAGTATCGGCAGTACTCGCCGGAGCGCGCGGTCGACGAGGTGCAGCACCTGGTCGAGGAGTACGGCGTCGATCACCTCTGGCTCTTCGACGACACGTTCGTCGTGCGGCGCGCGTGGGTGGAGGCGTTCTGCGACGCGATCATGGAGCGCGGCGTGAAGATCCGGTGGGAGTGCCTCGCGCGCGTGGACCTCGTGGACGAGGCGCTCCTCGTGAAGATGCGCGCGGCCGGCGTGGAGCGCATCAACTTCGGCTTCGAGTCCGGCTCGCAGCGCGTGCTCGACCGCATGAAGAAGGGCACGACCGTCGAAGACGCGAAGCGCGTGGCGGCGGCGATGCACCGCCTCGGCATCACGATGGGTGGCTACGTCCTGATGGGCTACCCGGGCGAAGAGTGGACGGACATCGAGAAGACGATCGAGCTCATCACGAGCATCCAGCCGGTCGACTACTCGACGAGCGTCGCGCTGCCGATGCCGGGGACGGAGTTCTTCACGCTCGTGCGCGACATGATGCTCGCCGACAACGACTGGGCGAAGGAGGACGCGGACGCCGTCATCTGGGACTCGCCGTACTCGCGCGGGTTCTATCGCCTCGTCGAGTCTTTGATGCACGCCGAGTACGACCTCGGGCTCGAATTCTCGATGCGGCGCTACGTGAAGTCGAAGGTGTTGCGCACGATGATCGGCGCGATGCGCGTGGCGGCGTCCAAGCCGGAGCGACTCGCGCGCTACAACTCGGATCGCTTCCGCGGCTGGGAGGGGATGCGCACGCCTCAGAAGTCGGCGCGTCACCGCGCCGGGCATCAAAAGCGCGCGGAGCAGAACCGTGAAGAGCGGCGCGTGGCGCTGAAGGTCCTCTCGTGAAGGCGCTCGTCGACCGCGTGATCGAAGGCGTCGCGCGGGCGCGCGCGCCGAAGGAGCCGCCCGTCCCTGCCGGACCGGTGGTGGAGGGCGACGACACCCTCGAGCGCCCCGCGTGCCCGCTGTGCGGGAACACGCGCGCGCGCCCGTTGGTCGTCGCGCGCGACACGTGGGTCGAGGGCCGCGGGACGTACTCGGTCGTGCGCTGCGAGGTCTGCGCGCACCGCTACACCACGCCGCGCTTCAAAGAGCACTGCAAACACCTCGCGTTCGAGGGCGACTACCCGTTCTACACGCGCGCGCGCGAAGTGAAGGCGGGGCGGCGTGTGGATCGCGCCGAGGCGCGGCGCCCGTTCGAGGGCCGCGCGGATCGGCTGCGGTCGGTGACGAGTCAGGCCGGTCGCGTGCTCGACATCGGGTGCGGCGACGGCTTCTTCCTCGACGCGATGCGCGTGCGTGGGTGGGCGGTGACCGGGACGGACGTCGAGGCCGACGTCGTCTGGCACGCGCAGACCCAGCTCGGCATCGAGGCCACCGTCCTCGATCTCGAAGAGGACGCGCTCCCGGCCGGGCCGTTCGAAGCGGTGACGATGTGGGGCGTGGCGCAGCTGCTGTACCGCCCGCAGCGCGCGTTCGAGAAGGTCGCGGCGGTGCTCGCGGACGACGGCATCCTCGCCATCGGGGTCTCGAACATCGACAGCACCGGGGCGCGCCTGTTCGGGCCGCGCTGGCGCGGGCTCGGGCTCCCGCGACACCTCTCGCACTTCACGCCGGGGACGCTGACGCGCGTGCTCGAGTGGTCGGGGTTCGAGGTCGTGCGGATCCACCACGAGACGCCGCGCTGGATCGTGGCGCACTCGGCCGACGACGCGCTCGTGGGGCCCGTCGCGACGGCGGCGAAGGCCGCGCTGGTGCCCGCGCTCGGTGTGGCCGGACGCACACGTTACGGCGATACGATGGAGGTGTACGCCCGTCGTATTTCCCGATCGCGTGCGCGGGTCGCTACAATGGCCGAGACGCCGTGAACCTCATCGCGCTCGCCATCCCGGGCTTCTTCCTCTTCATCGCCATCGAGGTGGTGGCGGCGAAGCTGATGAAGCGGTCGGTGTACCGGTTCAGCGACTCCATCGCGGACCTCGCGTGCGGCGTGACCCAGCAGGTCGTCGTCGTGTTCCTCGCGCTGGTGACGGTCGCCGGCTACAAGGCGCTCGAAGCGAACTTCGGCCTCTTCGACATCCCGACCGACGCGTGGTGGGCGTGGCTGCTCTGCTTCCTCGGCGTGGACTTCTGCTACTACTGGTTCCATCGCCTCAGCCACGAGGTCGCGTTCCTGTGGGGCGCGCACGT
>JAUHYN010000108.1 GCA_030426505.1 bacterium
GTCGTAGCGCGCGGCTTCGCCCTCCGGGCGCGCGCCGACCGGCGTCAGGCGCGCGGCGGCGGCTGCGGGATCGCCGGACAGGTCCACGCCACGCGCGGCGGCGCGTTGGGCGAGGGCGACCGCGTCGGGCGCGGCGATCCCGCCGTCTTCGGCGATCGGGATCTGGAGCGCGCCGAGGAGCGGCCGCGCGTCGTCGAGCTTTCGCAGGAAGCGGATCGCCTGCGACGCCTCGGGGGGCGGCGCGTCCAACACGTTCAGGTGCAGGGCGCCGTCGCGCTCCGTGAGGATGCGGCGCGCCACGTTCGCGAGCGGCGCGTCGTCGCCGATCCCACGCTGGTGACGGAAGATGTCGAGGCCCGCGCGCGTGGGGCGGACGCCGTGGTCTTGCAGCGCGTCCGCGAGCGCGAAGAGCGCCTCGACGTCGAGGTCGACGGCGCCCGAAGATCCGAGGCCCGCCTCGTCGAACCACTGCGCGACGAGCGGGTGATTCGCTTCGTCTTCGACCAGCGCGTCCACGAGCTCGCGCATGACCGTGGCCTTACCGAACAGGTCGTCCGCGTCCGCCACCAGCACCAACGTGAGGTCGCCGACTTCGATCTGCGGCGCCGGCCGCTCGATGCTGCGGATGTCGATGATGTCGATCGCGGCGGGCGCGCCGAACGTCGGCGACGGCGCCGGGAGGTCCATCAGGGGCGACGAACCGAAGCTGAAGTCGAACGGGTCCGCGGTCGCGGGTGGGATCGGGTCCGGCGTCGGCGCCGCCTCGTTGGCGCCGATCGCGGGCGTGGCCTGCGCACCGAGCGTCGCGGTGGTCACCGCCACGCCGCTCACCAGGAGCAATCCGCCGCGTTCCCGCGCGGTGTCCTTCGCGCGTTGGATGCGTTGGCCGAGGCGCCCGTCCGGCGCGGGGCGAGGGAGCTTCATGCGATCAGCTTCGGATAGGCGCCCCGATCCGTCGCTTACGAGGCGGAGGTAATCGGTGCGCGGCGCTTCAATCGACCAACACGCGCACCGCGCGCGACCGCACGCCGCCCGCGCGCGCCTCGAACACGTGGTCACCGGAGGACAGCGGCCACCGCGCCGTGAAAGGCCGCTGCACTGTCGCGAACGGCACGCCGTCCACGTACCAGACGACCTCCTCCGTGCGCGGATCCGCTTCGGCCACGAGCGCCATCGTGGACGCGTACGCGGGCGCCTCCGGATCGCGCATCACGCGCGTGCCGGGCGCGGGGCGCAACACCCGAGGGCGTTGGTGGGGCGTGAGATCCACGCGCGGACCGACGGGCGGCGTCTCGAACGTCTGCGTCGCCGCCCACGACGCGTAGCGCGCCGGAAGCCGTACGAACGTCCGCGGCCGGCCATCGACGTGCCCGCGCACGTGGACTTCACACGGTGTCGTCGGCGCCTCGCCGGCGGCGAAGTGCTCCACGAACGAGCGCTCGCAGTGATCCGTCGCGCGCTGACCCGACATCGCGCAGACCGCCACCGGCGTGTGGCCCTCGGGCGGCGCGAACGCGAGATCGGTGAAGCCGTCGAGCGCGTCATCGTGCAGCACTTCGATCACGCGCCGCACCACGTGCGACGCCGTCGTGCCGCCCACGTGTTTCATCGGCTGCGCGTCCGGCCGGCCCAGCCATACGCCCACCACGTAGCGCGGCGTGTACGCGATGGTCCACGCGTCGCGGTAGCCCTGCGAAGTCCCGGTCTTCAGCGCCACCGGGAACGAGTACTCCGACGCGCCCATCCGCCGGAACGTCGGGAGCCGCGCGAGGGGATCGGAGAGGAACGAAGTCACGCGCCGCGACGACGCCGAAGACAAGACGCGCCGCTTCGCCGTCGGCTCGTCCGCCGCCGTGAAGCGCGCCGCGGTGTAGACGCCGTCGTTCGCGAGCGCGGCGTACGCCGTCACCACGTCGAACAACGACACCGGCAACAGCCCGAGCGCGAGCCCCACGCCGTAGTGATCCGCCGGGCGCTCGTGGCGGTGCAGCTCGAGCGAAGCGAACAGATCGTACGTCGCGCCGAGCCCGAGGCGGTCCACGAGGTTCGCCGCAGGGACGTTGCGCGAGTTCGCGAGCGCGACGCGCGGCAGGAGCGGGCCGAGGAACCGGTTGTCCGCGTTGTGAACGCCGCCGCGCGCGCGGAACAGGTCATCCACGATCGTGCCCGGCGTGATCACTCCGCGGTCCAGCGCGAGGCCGTACACGAACGGCTTGAGCGTGCTCCCCGGTGGGCGCGGCGTCGAAGCGAAGTCGATCGCACCGGCGGCTTCCGCGTCGAAGTAGCCCGCGGACCCGAGGTACGCCACGACCTCCATCGTCGTGTGGTCGAGCACCACCAGCGCGCCGTTCTCGGCGTTGCGCTCCTCGAGGTCGATCACCGCGCCGTCGAGGACGGCCATCAGCGCGTCTTGCCGATCGAGATCGAGCGAGGTGCGCACGATCGTCTCCGTCCGCTGGGACGCTCCGAGGCGGAGCAACGCGTGGAGCGTCGATGCGGGCCGAGTCGGCCGCGGCGGGATCGCGATGCGCTCGATCTGTTCGTGCGCGAGGGAGAGGTCCGTGGCGTCCAGCACGCTCGACTCGAAGAGCCCGTCGAGGATCTCGTGCCCACGCGCGATCGCGCGCTCCCGGCCGCGCCATTCGTAGGGATTCATGCGCGACGGCGATTGCGGGATCGCGCTGAGGAACGCGATCTCCGCGAACGAGAGATCAGCCACCGGCTTGTCGAAGTAGCGCCGCGCCGCGAAGTCGATCCCCCGTACGCGGTTCGAGTACGGCGCGATGCGCAAGTAGTGTTGCAGAACCGCCTCGCGCCCGAACCGCCCCACGAGCATCATCGCGGTCAGCGCCTCGACCGCCTTCTTCGGATACGTGCGCGCCCCCGGATCCTGCATCCGCGCGACCTGCATCGGGATCGTCGACGCGCCCGACACGTGTCGCCCCGCGCGCGCGTTCGACACGAAGGCGCGCGCCGCCGCTGCCGCGTCGAAGCCGGGGTGCGACCAGAAGCGTTTGTCCTCGATCGCGATCATCGCCGCCGCCACCCGCGGCGGGACGGGATCGACCGGCCAGTACCCCATCGGCGCGTCGGGCGCCGCGAGCTCGCCGAGGAAGCGACCGTGTCGATCCACCACCCGCGTCGGCGGCGGCGCGACGAGCTCCGCCTTCGACCACGCGACCGCCAACGCCGCGTAGAAGATCGCCCCGAGGACACCCCCGATCGCGAACAGCGCCGCTTCGACGCGCGTGGTCCGACGCCGCACCGATCAGTCCTTTCGCTTCACCACCACGCGCGCGCCGGGCGAGCGCCCGTAGACCGCGCCGTCGTACATCATCGACGTCTCGGCCGGCGGCTGCGTGAACGCACCGGTCGTCGAGGCGCGCGTGCGGAAGTAGAAGTCGTACGTCCCCTTCGCGAGCGTGTCGAAGTAGTACGTTACGTGGTCGTCCATGAACGCGAGGTACGTGGGCGCCACCGTGTTCGACGACGACGGCGTGGCCTCCGGCGGCGCGGTCGCGAGGTTCGGGTTGAGCGGCTCGAGCCCCGCCGCGAGCGGCACGCGCACCGCGACGTAGTTCCGGTCCTTCGGGTTCACGACCTGCACGTGCTCCTCGACGACGTCGCCGATCGCGAGCTCGAGCGTCTGGTTCGCCTCGTCGATCGGGCGCTTCTCGTTCGGCTTCCCCTCGCGGACCACGAGGTGGCGCCGCGTCGTCACGAAGCCCTTCGCGGCCTTGGCTACCGCCGCACCGGACACCACCGGGACGTACGTCGTCTCGACGCGGATAAGGATCGGCGAGGCGCCGCGATTCACGATCGTCGTCGCCTCCACCTCGGTCGCTTCGAAGTGCTCGACCGGCTTCGACCCGCCGATGACGAGCGTCTTGGACTTGCGCCCTGACTTCAGCTCTACGCGATGCGTCGGCGCGCCGTCTCGCGACGCGAGGACGTCGCTCAGCGCGAGCAGCGCCGCCGCGTTCGCGTTCGTCGAGCCCCACCCGTCGCCCTGTCCGAGCGTCGCGAGCGCGTCCACGAGCACCGGCAGCTTCGCGTGGTCGTGATCGACGAGCGCCTGCGCGCGCGTGATCTCGGCCAGCGTCCGCGTCTCGCTCGGGAGGATCAGCGACGGCTGCGCGCCGTGACGATCCTGCAGCCCACCGTAGATCTCGCGGCCCTGGTGCAGCCGGACGATCACGCCATCCCACATCGCCTTGGTGAGGCGCTGCACCGTCGGCGTGTGCTCCTGGCCCGACATCATGAACGCCTGCGTGACGCCCGCGAGGCTCTCCAGCGCGAGGAACTGCGATTTGTTCGACAGCTCCGCGGCGTACGCCGCGTCGAAGCGCTGCGCGCGCGCGAGCGCGGTCAGCGACATCACGCGCTCCGACCACTGCCCGCCGTCCACGAAACGCCCGTAGTCGGACCGCAGCGATCGCTGCAGCGTCGCGATCAACCGCGACATCAGCTCTTGGTTCACGACGAAGCCCGCGGCACGCGCTTCCACCATCAGCTCGACCGCCTCCGCCGTGAGCCACACGTACCCCGGCGCGCCGGGCCACTGCGCGACGAGGCCCGCGGACGTCGTGCAGCGCTCGATCACCGCGAGCGTCTCCTCCACCCCGCGGCGCGTCCGCTCGAGGTCGCGATCCACGTGGAGCAGCTGCATGAACTTCTGCGTCGCCACGAAAGCGCGCGCGCGACTGATCTGAGCCTCCGCGTTCCCGTGCGGGTAGCGCTCCAACGCGTCGAGCGACGCCGCCATGTGGACGAGCGCGGCCTCCGTCGAGACCAGCACGGTGCGCTTCGCCGTCCCCGGGCGCGCGGCCATCGCCAACCCCGGGATGTCGCGCTTCTGCCCTGGCGCGAGGAACTCGAGGACGCGCTCGCGCTCCTCGGTCCGGTCGGGGCGCAGCGGGATCTTCACCGCGAAGGCGTCGCTCGCGCCGTCCTCGTCGCGGCGCACCGCGAGCGTGAGCTCGACGTCCGGGTTCGCGCTCGCGTCCTTCGGAAACTCGGGCGAGGCGGCCTTCATCAGGAACGTCACCGACGTGGGCCGGTTCGCCGCGAGCGTCACGCTGCGCTTCTTACCGCCCTCGATCGCGACGTTCTTGGCCGCGAGCTCCACCGTCCCCGCGCCGCCCTTGCCTTCGACCACGCGCGCGATTCCGCCGCCGTCGAACGTGTCGCCCGCGCGCACGAAGCGGGGAAGGGCGGGTTGCACGATGACCGGGAGCCGCACGCTGATCGCGCTCTTCGCGACGCCGAACCTGTCCGGTCCGCTGACCGCCTTCGCGCGGATCTTGAAGTTCGTGAGGTTGTCGGGGAGCTGGAGGTCGACGGTGATCACGCCGCTCTTCGGCACCGCGATCGCCGGCAGGTACACCGGGACCGTCTTGAAGTTCTTCCGCACCGTCACCTTGTCGAGGAGGCTGTCGGCCGCGCTCTTCGCCATCTCGTCCTCGGCGCCGTCACCGCCGGGGTTCTCGGCGTAGGTGCGCCGCCCGAACACCGCGTTCCGCGTGTCCGCGATCGTCAGGTACGACTCCACCGGCGTGATGAACGCGCCGATCGGATCGAGCTTCTGCTCTTTGCCGAGCGCGAGCACCGCCTGGTCCACGAGCCACAGCGTGACCTCCGCGGGGCGTCCGCGCCCGGCGCGATCGGTGACGCGGATCTTCATCTTCACCTTCTCGGACGGTTGCGCGCGCTTCGGGTGATCGAGCTCGACGTCGAGCTCGTGCTCGACCGGCGCCACGTCGATCCACTTCGTCGCCGCCAGCGTCCACGGCTTGAGCTTGTCCTCGAGCGTCGCGCGCTTCGGCGGCGCGCCGGCGCGCCCGCGCATCAGGACGAAGTGGACCGGCAAGCGCGGCACCTCGTTCTTCTGCACGCGGTGGACGTACGTGGCCGCGCCGTTCTTCACGTCGATCCACTCGTAGCGATTCACCTCGGGCCCCTCGATCACCACCAGCGCGCGGCCGGAGGCGAACGGGCTCTTCAGGAGGAACTTCGCGTCGTCGCCGGGCGCGTATTTCGACTTGTCGGTCGCGACCTCGAAGGTGTCGTCCTCCGGCTTCTTCCACGTCACGGTCTCGTCGCCGCCCACGTAGAGATCGACCGACACGACCTGCGCGCGGCCGAGGCGATCGCGGCCCGCGACCTCGACGACGTAGACGCCGCCGGTGTCGATCGGGAGCTCCACCGTCGTCGCCTCCTTCGCGGAGGTGATCTTCTTCTCGAGCACCGGCGTGTCGACGACATCGGTGATGTACTTCGCGACGCCGTCCGAGAAGTCCGACGCCATCAGGTGCGAGTGCCACGTGCGGTGAATCAGCTTCACCGTCATCGCCTGCCCCGCGACCAGCGCGCCGTCCGGCGCCACCGCGATCACGCGCGGGCGAATCGACTTCGCCTTTTCGATGAACCGCGGCACCTGCAGCCCCACCACGAACGGCGGGACCGCGCGCACCTGCTTGGTCGCGCTCACCGTCTGGTCGTCGGCGCCGGTCACCGTCGCCTCCACCACGTACGTCCGCGGTTGAGCCGTGGGTTCGAGCGCGGGGTTGAGCTCCAGCGTGGCCGCGCCGGTCTCGTCCGTCTGCTCGGTGCGGCCGAGGTTCGGCGTCGACTCGAAGCGGCGGTGGTTCGAGAAGCGGCTGTCGGTCGAGAAGACGAAGCCCTTCTGCTTGGTCGGCGGCACCCACGCGTACGGGAACTGCGTGACGCGCCAACGAATCGGGCGCCCCGCGACCGGCCCGCCCGCGTAGTAGCTCGCGGTGCCCTTCACGGCGAACGCGCCGTCGAGCGGGGCGATGTCCTCGCCGAAGAGACGCACCTCGAACTTCGGGATGCGGTACGCCTCCATCGAGAAGCTCACCTGGCAGAGGTGTGGGTTCGCGGGCGTGCCGAGCGTCGCGGTGAGCATCCCCGTCGGCAAGTTCTCTTGCGCGAACGCCTGGTAGAAGCTGCCGCTTTCGGTGAGCTGGATCGGGAACGTCCACTTCAGGTCCCCGGCGCCGCGCACGACGAGCGCGTAGTCGCGGTTCTTCGGGAGTTGCAGCGCGCCCTGGTGTCGCGTGCGGACGTAGCCCTTGAGGTGGACGGTCTCGTCGGGGCGGTAGACCGGCCGCTCCGAGAACACGTGGCACAGCGTCTTCGGTTGGTCGCCGCGGCGCTCGGGGTGGCTCGCGATCATCCACGCGAGGAGCCCGCCGCGCCGATCGTCGCGCCAGCGGTTGTGCTGGAAGCGCTGCGGCGGATCGTTGGGATCGACGACGAGGCGATCGTCCCCGAGCTCCACCACGATGCGCCGGATCTCGGCGTCGCGGATGTACCCCGGCGCGGTCCAGCGCGCGGCGCCGGCGGAGTCGGTCTTGGCGTCGAAGAACCGCTTCCACGTCTTCGACTCGCGGCCCTCGACGGATACGCGAGCGCCCGCGATCGGTTTGCCGGTGGCGAGGCTCGTGACGAAGAAGCGCGCCGCGTGTGGCTCCTCGGCGATCGAAACGGCGAGGTCGGTGACCTGGAGTCGCATCCACGCGCGCTCGGGTGAGCCCGTGACGTGCCGGACACCGACGAGGTACGTGCCGGGGCGATCCTTGCCGCCGACATCGGCGAGGTGCGGCTCGAGGTCGAGGCCGTAGGAGGCGGCGTTGTCGTCGAGGCCGATCGGGAGCTCGACGAGGCGCGAGAGATCGCCCGTGCCCATCGTGCGGAGCAGCTCGCGGATCGAGGACGTGGTCGGCGTGAAGCGCGCGTTGACGTCGAGCTCGATCTCCTCGCCCGGCCCCGGCGGGCGCTTCGACTCGTCGACCGTCACGATCTGGCGAGGGAAGGGCCACCAGCGGCGGTCGAGCGGATCGATGCGGTGGATGCGGACGTCGACTCGGTCGTGCCCACGCGAACTGATCGGGACCGTCTGCGGCCCGAAGCGCTCGACCACGCCGGACGGATCCTTCAGCCCGAGGAACGGGTTGTAGCGCGGGAAGTAGAACGACATGCGGCTCGTGCCGTGCAGGTCGAGCGGGCGCCCTGCGACGTCGGTGAGCGGCGTGGGGTGGACCGCGAGCTCGTAGCGCTTCTCGACTTCGAAGCGGCCCTCGATCAGCAGCGTGCGTCCGCTGCGCCGCACCTCGACGCCCTCCACGGGCGGCGTGAAGCGGACGAAGTTGTTGAGCATGACCTCGTCGATCGCGGCCGGCTCACTCGACAGCTCGAGGCGCACGTTGCGCTGACTGCCCTCGCAGCGGAGCGCCTCTTCGGCCTCGTACTGTGAACCGCCCGGCGTGACCGGGAGCCGCAGCCCACCGCAGCCGAACGACAGCAGACGGAACGCATCGAGCGTGGAGAACGAGAAGCTGAACGCGGAGGCCTCGTGGTCGTCCTCGAGTGACAGCGCGAAGTGGACGGTCGCGCGCGTGCTCTGCGGGATTGGTTCGCGGAGTTGGAGGACGTACGTCGCCGAGTCGCTCGGCGAGCGCCGCTCCATCATCTTCACGACGAAGTCCTGCTCGTCGAGCCAGTTCGCGCGAGAGGCGTCGAGGCCCGGGCGCGGGCGGAGCTCGATCGTCGTCATCTTCGCGAGCGCGTCCGTGGGGATCGGTTCGCTGAAGGTCAGCGTGATCGCGTCGAGGGGTTGCAGGTTGTCCGCGCCGGCACGAGGGAGCGTGTCGCTCGGCGGCGCGAGCAACGTGACGAGCCCGACCGAACGGCTGCTCGCCGGACGGACGCGCACGCGCGCGAGCGCCGGCCACGGCTCCGCGGGGACGAACTGCAGCGTCTTCGCGTCGAGCCAGGTGTACGCGCCGGGGTGCGCGGGTTCGATGCGCACGAAGCGCTCGGGGCGATCCTCCGGGCCCTTCTCACCGACCGCGCCGGGGAAGAAGACCGTGACCGGATCCCAACGCCGCAGGAACTTCTCCGGCACGACGACCGGGCCGTTGCTCGCGCCCGGCGGGCGCGCGATCGAGAACTGGGCGACGACGGCGAGGAGGGCGATGGCGCCCAGGCCGAACAAGACGCGGAACCTCATGAGTCCTCACCTCCCAACTGGATGTACTTCTCGACGACTTCGCCCGGGGGCCCCGTCGGTGGTGGTCGTGTGCCGACGATCGCCGGGCGCACGCGCGCGACCTTCGCGCCGGTGTAGACGAGGAGCACGTAGCGACCCGCGCCGAGCTTCGGCATCTGCGCGACGCCGTCGCCGATCACACCGCGCTCGGGATCGAGCAGCGCCATGCGGACCTCGGCGTCGCTCGCGCGCAGGCCGATGCCGACCTTCGTCTCCGCGCCGACGTCGAACGTGAACGCGCGCGCGTGACCGGGGCCGATGACGACTTCGGGGCCGACGCCGTCGCCGAGGTGCGGGACGTCGGTGCGCACGAATGAAGCGCGCCCGTGCAGCGCGCCGCCGCCCACCGCGCGGAGCGTGAGGCGGCCGCGGCCCTTCGCGAGGAACAGCGGCATCGCGAGCCCGCGGCGGCCGACGACCACGCGCGGTGGGGCGCCGGGCGCCTCCCAGCGCGCGGCGACCGGGACATCGACGTGGACCTCGAACAGCGAAGCCGCTTCGGCGGAGAGCTCGAACGCCATCGCGGCGCCGGACAGATCGATCGAGCTGGGCGCGGCGACCGGTGCGCCGGAGGGCTGCCGATCGAAGAGTCCGGCGTGCGATTCTTTGGGATCGTCGAGCCACGCGAGCACGATGCCGGCGCCGTGTTCGATCCGGACCGCGCCGCTCGCGCCGCCGATCGCGATCGTGTCGCCGGTGGCCACGCGCCCGTCGTCGCCGAACCAGCGCACGCCATCGGCGCCGACGACACGCAGCGTGCGGGCGACCTTGGAGGCGGGGACGTTCAACTCGAACCGCCCGTTCGCGACTTCGAGCGCTTCGTAGGGGACGCGGTGGCGCGTGGTGTCCACGACGTCGACCGCGTACGCGATCGCTTCGTCGGTCGGGTTGAAGAGCACGACGCGATCGCTGTCGCCGTCGAAGCGCTCCGCGAGCGGCGACGCGACGACGACGCGGTGGACCACTTCGCCCACCGCGATCGCCGCGACGCCGCCCTCCGTGAGGAGGACCTCGTGCCGGTGCGTGCCCTTGGGCACCGCGAGCTCGAGCGCCGCGCGCGCCGGGACGGTGCCTCGCGAGGAGGCCGCGTCGAGCGTCTTCCGGGCGGGCGCTCCGAAGCGCGTCACACGCAGCGTAGCGTCGAACGCGCCCGCGCCGTCGGTCGCCGACCACATCCGCACGCCCCGCGACTTGCCGCCCAGCGAGACCGCGGCCGTGCGTCCGTCGTCGCCGACGTCGTAGTGACGCGCGGCCGCCGGTTCGTTGGGCCCGAGCACGGCGAGGCCCAACGGCGCACGCGCGGTCTGGACGGTCGCGACGACCATCGCGTCGTCCGCGACGTCGACGCGCACCGGCTCTTCGCCGATCGCGAGCGGGACGGTGCCGTCGTCGAGGAACACGCGCTTGCCGCGCACGACGCCGCGGCCGGATGCGTCGAGCGCCTGAACGATCCACAGCTGACGCCCCGACGGGTGCGCGAGCCCGCGGTCGGGCGCGATCGCCGCGCGCGACTCCGAGGGCGACCACCGCACCTTCTCGGCTTCGTCGAACGTGAACGTCCCCGGCGCGTCGAGCGCGACGGTCGCCAACCCGATCGGCAGATCTCCGAGGCGACGCACGCCGTGCCCGGCCGCCAACTTCGCCTCGGAGATCGGCTCGGGCGCGACCGCGTGGACCACGAGGTCGATCGGCGCCCCGCGCTCCTCCATCGACCACACGCTCACGCGATAGCGATCCGGCGCTGCGCCCAGCGCGAGCGGGAGCTCCAACCGCGCCGGTCGCCCGACGCTCTGCGCGACGGGGCGCCAGCCCTTCACGTTCTCTTCGATCGCGATCGCGGTTGTCTCGGGCGAGCGCGCCCACACCACGAGGAAGCGCGCGCCCTTCGGGAGCACGAGCGGGACGACCTCGCGGCGGTCGTCGACCTTCACGCGCTTCGTCGCCGGCACCTCGAGCGCGGCCCCGACGTGTTCTTCGCGCGTCGACAGCGTGACGCGCGTGCGTTGTCGGCGGCCCGCGACCGGATCGATCTGGAGTCGATACGCACCGGCGGGGAGTCGCTGCGCGATGAGGAAGTTCCAGTCATCGGGGCGGTCGTCACCGCGCGCGACGACGCGGCCGTCGGCGTCGAGCAACTTCGCGGAGACGTCCGCGTCACCGAACGACGCGATCTCCACGACGTCGTCTTCACCGATCGCGACCGGCAACACCTGCGGCGCGCGTACGTTCCACGTCTGCCCCACCACCAACTGCACGGTGCGGACGGCGAGCGTGTACGGGATGTCGGTGGTCTTCTGGAGGTTCTCGATAACGAGCCGGTAGCGGCCCTTCGCGAGCGGACCCGACCACCCGCGCAGCGGCGGCACGTACGCGACGCGCTCCTTCGTCCCCTCGCGGAACAGATCGCCGTGCATCTTGCCGGAGAGCTCGAGCTTCACGTCCACGTCCGCGGGGACTTCGAACGTCCACGTGTCCTTGCCGGTGTCGTCGCCGCGTCGCACCCACCTGTGCTCGACCGGCGCGTTCAACGCTACGGCGTGCGGGCCGTGACCCGACCGCTCGACCGGTGCCGCGCGGCGCTCGAGCAGCGTGATGACGCGGACGTCGACCGTCTCCGGGAGCACGATCAAGCGGTAGCGCCCCGGCTCGAACGTCCGGTCGAAGTCCGCGGGGACGTTCGGCGTCACCACCGGCCAGCCCTCGGCGTCTTCGAGGCGCGCGTGCAGTTGCCGGCCTTGGCCGAACGCACGGAGCCGGTACGAACCGGCCTCCGTGATCTCGAACGGGTACACCAGCGTCTCGCCGACGTGGAGCGTCGCGCGCGCGGGCACGCCGTCGATCAGCGGCGCGCGCTGGATCTCGGCCGTTCGTTTCAAACGAACGCCGAGGTGCCCCTTCGTACGGCCCTCCGTCGCGACAGTGAGTTGGTAGCTCCCGACTCCGAGGTACTGCTGCACGAGGAAGTTCCGGCCCACGCCGTTCTGCGACGCGTTCGCGAGCGACGGGACCACGCGGGTCCGCACCGTGCCGCGCGTCGCGAGGAGCCCGGTGGACTCGAGGCGGTACAGCCCCGTCGCGGTCGCCTCGACGAGGAAGCTTCGCGCGCTCGTGCGATCGAGATCGAAGAACACCGGCTCGCGATCGGAGAGCGGCGGGAGCTTCGGCAGGCCGGCGAGCGCGGTGTCCCGCAGCGCGGGCAGCGGCGTGTCGGGTTCGAGGCGGCGCGTCCGCATCCCGACCGTGGCGACCGCGATCGAATTCGGCGCGCCGCGCACGCGCAACACGTGGCGACCGATCGACGGCCGCTGCGAAGCGGCCCACGCGCCGCCGTCGACCGACAACATCAGCCGCGCGCCGTCCTCGGCCTCCGCGTAGAGGACGCCTTCCTCCTCGACGTCGATCGCGAGCGTCGCCTCCTCGGCGGGGCGCAGCGCGATCGAGAGCGGCTCGCGCGGATCGAGCGGGAGTCTCCGCGCGATGATCCCGGTCCGGACGCCGGGCTGGTGATTCACGTACAACGTCGCGCCGTCCCGCGCCGCGACGAAGCGGTCGTAGCGGACGGCCGGCCGCGGGGCCTCGACTTCGATCTTCGCGTCCGAACCGAAGAAGCGCCCGATGCGATCGCCCACGCCGTCGCGACTCAGCGCGACCTCGAGGATGCCCTTCTTCTCCGGGATGATCGTGAGGACGTAGAGCCCCTTGTCGAGCGACCACGCCGTCGGCGCGCGCTTCGCGTTCGGCGTCTTGTAGTCCTTCGGGCGCGTCACGAAGAACGGCTCCATCCGGTACATCGCGTCGGCTTCTCCGCCCGCGACGATGCGGTACGTGCCGGTCGCCT
>JAUHYN010001255.1 GCA_030426505.1 bacterium
CGGACAGTGGCTCCTCGGCCTGTCCTTCATCGCGATGATCTTCGGCGCGATGCAGGCGCAGTCGGGCCTCGCCGGTCCGCACTGGCTCTTCATCACGTTCGTCGTCGTCACCTGGGGTGAGCTGTGCTTGTCGCCGGTCGGCCTCTCGATGGTCACCAAGCTCGCCCCGAAGCGCCTGCAGGCGCTGATGATGGGCATCTGGTTCCTCTCGCTCGCCGGCGCGAACTTCGCGGGCGCGCAGGTCGCGGTCCTCTCCCGCGCGTTCCTCCCCGGCGAGGGCGGCGCCCCCGCCGAACACACCTTCGTGTTCCCGGGCCTGCCCGGCTTCTTCCTCCTCCTCGTCCTGCTTCCGCTCGTCGGCGGCGTGGTGATCACCGCGCTGTCGCCGCTGCTGAAGAAGTGGATGCACGGGATTCATTGAAGCAGGGCGCTGACGAAGTCAGCGCTGCCCCGTACACCTGAACCTGCCCGCGACCGGCGGGGTCCGGCTGAACGCCTGCGGGCCGCGCTCGGCGCGCGCCTTCCTGGCACGGGTTCCGGCGGACTTCCGCGGTGATGACATAGGCCCCGTACCTACGTCAGACGCGCTCCGCGCGCCTTCCTGGCATAGCCTCGGACAGCCCTCGCCCGAGGGCGAGGGCTGCCTCGGCTAAAACTTCACCGTCACCAGTTGTTCGTCGGTGCCGCGCGTCTGCACGACGCGCGTCTGCTCTTCGCCGCTCTCGGCGACCAGGCGCAGCTCGTGTTTGCCTTCGTAGGCCTCCACGCGGATCGGCGTGCGGCCGACCTTCTCGCCGTCGAGGTAGACCCAGGCCCACGGCCGCGCGATCACTTTCAGCGCGCCCTTCGGCACGGTGACGATCTCCGTCGTCGTCGTGTTCGCGTTGATGTTCAGGTCGAGCACGCGGCGGATGCCGAGGCGGCGGCTCGAGAGGACGAGGCGGTGACGCCCGGCCTCGAGGTCGAGGCGCACCGGCGTCGTGCCCAGCGTCGTCTTCCCCTCCGTGACGAAGAGCCCGCTCGGCGTCGACGTCAGGCGCACGACGCGGCGGCGCCTCTTCGACCGCGCGGCGCCGACGCCGCTTGCGGCGCTTGCGCTTCGAAGACTTCGTCTCCTCCGCGCTCGGCGGCGCCGCTTCGATCGCCTCGGGGCCCGCGTCCCGCGGGGCGGCGGCGGCGGCCACCGTCGTCGCGACCTCCGGCGCCGCGGGCGGCGGGGTGTCGGAGTTGGCGGGGAGGGGCGGCGGTGCCTTCGTCGCCGCGGCGGCGGCCATCGGCGATGGCGCCTTCGTCGTCGCCGACCCGGGTATCGGCGGCGGCGTCTTCGTCGGTGGCACGGACGACGGGAGGTTCTCCACCACGACCGGCGTGCGCTCCCGCATCGCGGCCCACACCACGACCGCGCCGGTGATCGCGGAGATGAGGAACACGAGGAACATGGCCGGCGTCACGCGCCGGTCGACGCCCGCCGCGCGCAGGTCGGTCGAGATCGAGGTGAGCGGTTGGACGTGGTTGCCGGTCGGCGTCGGCGTGGGGTCCGGGCGGATCGTCGGCGCGCGATCCACCGGCATCGGGCGCGGCGCGGGTGGCACGGGCGGGAGTGGATCGGACGCCGTCGCCGAGTGTCCGAAGCCGGCGGCGCGGCGCGGGATTCTCAGGCGCGTCGCGTCGAAGGTGACGGTGCTGGCCTCGGTGAGGCTCTGCAGGAACTCCGCGATCACGTGGCGCCCGATCGGCATCGGGCACGCGCGGAGGATCGCGGTGAGCTCGAGGTGGAACTCGCGCGCGGAGCCGTAGCGGTCGTCCGGGCTCTTCTCGAGCGCGCGATAGATCGAGCGCTCGATCGGCTCCGGGACGTCCGGCACGTAGCGGGTGAGGGCGACCGGCGGCTTCTCGAGGATCGCCTTGAGCGTCATCAGCTCGTTCACCGCGACGAACGGGCGCTCCTGCGCGATGAGCTCGTAGAAGCAGACGCCGAGGGAGAACAGATCGGAGCGCCCGTCCATGCGCTCGCCCGACGCCTGCTCCGGCGACATGTACGTGACCTTGCCCTTCAGCATCCCGGCCTGGGTCTCGCCGCTGATCGACGAGCCCTTCACGATGCCGAAGTCCACGAGCTTCACCGCGCCCTCGTACGAGACGAGGATGTTCTGCGGACTGATGTCGCGGTGGACGAGGTTCAGCGGCCGGCCGTCCGGATCGTGAAATCCGTGCGCGTACGCGAGCCCGTCCAGCGCCTGCATCATCATGAAGGCCGCGAGCTCCGGAGGGATCGCGATGCCGCGCTCTTTGGCGAGGTGCAGGAGCTGACGGAGATTGATCCCGTTCACCAGCTCCATCGCGATGAAGAACTGACCGCGCTCGTCCTGGCCGAGCTCGAAGATCTGCACGAGGTTCGGGTGGTCGAACATCGCGGTCACGCGCGCCTCGTTGAGGAACATGCGCGTGAAGACCTGGTCGGAGGCGAACTGGGGCAGGATGCGCTTGAGCGCACACCGCTTCTCGAAACCGCCGGGGCCGACGAAGCGCGCCAGGAACA
>JAUHYN010001256.1 GCA_030426505.1 bacterium
CGGGACCCCCGCGAAGTACGAGTCGCGCAGCAGGTAGTCCATGCGGTCGGCGTCGAGCTCGCTGGAGACGCACTGGCGCAGCGCGGGGAACCAGTCCACGCCCCCGACGACGAACCGCTCGCGGATCGCCTTCGTCGGCGCGCGCCCCGCGACCAACATCGCGACGTCGTCGGCATGCACGCCGTACTTGGTGGCGTGCTGTTCGAGGAGCGCGGTGAGCGGCGAGTCCGTGACGATCTTGAGCGTGTAGTCCTCGTGGTTCGCGATGCGATCGCGCGGCCCGAAGAACCAGTCGCCGAGGTCGAGGTCCACGGCGGGCGGCATGAAGCGCTCGGTCGTGTGCGAGAGCGGGGCGTGGCCGAGGTCGTGGAAGATCGCGGCGAGGCGCACGGTCTTCTCGAGGCGCGTGCGGTCGTCGGGCGAGAGGTCGTAGTCCTTCGACAGCACCTCGAACATCCGCGACGCGATGTGCATCGTCCCGAGCCCGTGCGCGTAGCGGGTGTGGGTCGCGCCCGGGAACGCGAGGTCCGCGAAGCCGAGCTGTTTGATCATTCGCAGGCGCTGGAACGCGCGGTGATCCACGAGCGCGATCTCGTCCTTCGACAACTGGATGGTGCCGTGGATCGGGTCGCGGATCCTCACGTTCGCTGGCGCGTTCATTTCTTGTCTCGCTTGCCGAGCCCGAAGAACTCGAACACCAGGCCGTACGCGGTGAGCGCGCCCGTCGCGTCGCGCGGCGGTCCGAGGACCCACCGTTGGCTCTGCGTGACGCTCCCCTCCGTACTCGGTACCCCGATCTCCGGGCGCGAGCCCACGCGGAGGCGTAGCGTGTTCGTGAACAGGAGGCGATCCTCGAGATCGGAGAAGTCGATCGCGGCGTAGTCGCCGTTGAGCTTCTCGAGGCGGAGCGTGGCGTTCATCGCGCGGATGGCGCGGCGCTCGTAGGGTTCGACCTCGGCCTCCACCTCTTCGCGGTACGTGAGGATCGCGTCGACGATGCGGGCGTACGGATCCACGTACACCACCGGCTGCTCGAACACGTAGCGCTCCCGGTCCGCGACGGCTTCGAGGTAGCGATCCTCGTGGTAACGCATCGCGACGGTGATGCGGTTCGTGTCGACGAAGATCGTGACGGGCTTGTCGGTGCTCCGGGCGAGGAGCTTCTTCATCTCGCTCTTCGCGGCCGCGCGCTCGAACGCCGCGAGGATCTCCGGGCGCACGCCCTCGTTCTCCACGCGGATCTCGAACTTCGCGGTGCGGTCGGCGCGGATGGCTTCCTGGATTCGGATGCGTCGCTCGCAGCGCTTCCACCGGCGCTCCGACTCGAGCTTGCTGCCGAGGCCGGTGATCGTCTGCGGGTTCGAGTCGAAGTAGCGCTCGTACAACTTCACCGCGTGCGCGCACGCGTTCCGATCGGCGAGCTGATCCGCGGCGAGCATCGGGTCGAGCGGAGGCGCGGCGCCCGGGTCCGTCCACACCTTGGAGATCTTTCGCACGAGGAGGTCCGCGAGCTTCTTCGCCTGCGGGCGCCCCTTGCGCTTCGACGCCAACTTCTCGAGGCGCGCCTCGTGCCGGATCGAGAGATCCGCGAGCGCGACGACGTACGCGTTCGCGCCGACCGGACCGTCCTCGCGCTCGAAGGGTTGCAGGCGCGTGATGACGACGTCGTCGACATCCGCCTCGACGAACGTCATGTAGAGCTCGGGCGGGATGGTGCGCACCGGGCCGGGCAAGCGGTACAGGACGATCTTCGTGCGGTAGACCGTGCGCAGGCGCTTCGCGAGGCGGCGCTCGACCTGTTCGAGGTACGCCTCGGGCACCTCGGCGCCCTCCCACTGGACGATCAGCCCGAGGTTGCGCGCGGCGAGCTTGATGAACGGGCGATCCGGGCCGCGCACCCGATCGTCGGGCGCGGGCGCAGTGCGGCACGCCGCACAGAGCGCGACGACGAGCGGCGCGAGACGTCTCAGGCAGGATCGCATGGGACCGACGACGGGCTCGGCGGAGGATGGTCGAGGGCCAAAACCGTGTCAAACCGGCGTCATCCGGCCGATTTTTGGCTTTTTTGCGGGTACGGGGCTACCCACGAACGGGGTGGATCCGATAGCGTGACAAGTCTGCGATCACCGTTTCGAGGGAGGCGGCGAAGCGCAGGGGGAAGGGGAGCGGCCGGATGGCCAGAGCCAGGAAGTCGACCATCCTCGCGCACATCACGGACGCGCACGTCGCGCCGTTCGGGCGCCCGACCGCGATTCTCAAACACAAGAGCGAAGCGATCCTGAACGACCTCGTCGACCAGTGCAGCGCGCGGGGCGTGAGTTCCGTGCTCTTCGGCGGCGACAACATCGACAACCGTGGCCACGGCGCGGCGGACCTCGATAAGTTCGAAGAGATCACCAGCCGACTGCCGCACTTCCTCTGCATCGTCGGCAACCACGAGGCCGCGTCGTTCGAGCCGGGTCGCATCACCAAACACGTCTTCGCGGAGCGCATGGCGGGCCGCGGGATCACCGCGCAGCGGTTCACGTTTTCGGAGGT
>JAUHYN010001257.1 GCA_030426505.1 bacterium
GCAGTACGTGTTGGCCTCCGTACACTCGTCGCTCGACGCGCAGCCCGCCTGCACCTGGCAGACGCCTGCGTTGTTGCAGAACTCGTCGTCGTCGCAGGCTTCGTCGGTGACGCAGATGCAGACCGAGCGCGCGAGATCGCAGCGCGTCCCCGCGGCGGCGCAGTCGGCGTCGGATGCGCAGACATTCGTGCTCGCGCCGTCGTCGCCCGACGGACACGCCACGAACACACACGAGGCGAAGAGGAGCAGGCCCACGGCGAAGCGCGCCTGCCCCGGATTCGATGCGTTGAATTTCAAGACCGCGCTCCTGTCGATCAGTCCGTCTCTTCTTTCACGAAGACTTGCGATTGGAACACCGCCCAGCTCTGCCAGAAGAACGGCGAGAACTGGTTGTAGATGAACTCGCTGTAGTCGAACCGCGGCGCGATGGCGAGCTGACCGAGCACCGCGTACGTGAACGGTGTGTCGAACGCGTTGATCCCGAGCGGCATCCGCGGCATCGCGTAGCTCGACAGCCCGCCCTCGCCGAAGATGCTCCAGCGGTTGAACTGCTGCCCGATGCTCCCGCACATCTCGGGTTCGCCGGGCTCGCACTGCCCGTTGCTGTTGGCATCCATGCAGCAGCACCCGCCGACCGAAACCGAGTCGACCACGTTGAGCGTCGCGATGTCCGGCACCACGCCGCCCGTGTCCCACGAGATCTTGCCGTCCACGAGCAGCTCGCCCCGCTTCGGCGAGAGGTTCGTCGGCATCTGGAGGAACGGGCCCATGTCGACGCCGTTCTCGAGCGGCTCGCCGCTCTCCGTGAACGAGATCGAGTACGGGTTCCTCAGGCCGCCCTGCCCGTCCCACGTGAACGAGCCGCCCATGTAGTAGAAGCTCGACTCCGCCACGCGCGGCAGCTCGTCGATGATCACCGGGCCCTCCCCGAAGATCGCGACGGCCGGGAACGCGATCACGCCGTCCGACTGCAGGTTCAGGAACGGGAACACCGCGTTGATCGACGGCCCCGGCTGCTGATCCGGCGGGCTGTCGAGGCGCACCGCCGTCGTCTGGTCGAGCTCGATGTCGAGCGAGATATTGATGTCCTCGGTGACCGTCTCCGGCGCGACCGGGACGTTGCGCACGATGCCCATCCGCTTCGGGATGAACTCGGTCGTCGCCGGGTTGTACTCACCGAAGGTCGCGTAGACCGCGACCGTGCCGGCGCGCATCACGACGATCGTGTACTGCCCGCCCTCCATCGTGACCTCCGCCTCCTGCTCCGGCGGCATCGCCGGGTTCGGCGTGAACACGTTCTGCTGCGAGTAGGTGATGCGCGCGAGCGGCACCCAACCCGGGCGCGTCTGCTGATCGAGCGCCGACTTGAAGCGGAAGATCCGCCCCGTCACGAGCGGCGCCGCGACCGGCGTCGGGCAGGGCTGCACCGGCGCGTCCGGCGGCGGCGACGACGGGTACGGCGACGCGACCATCGTGAGGTTGCGCGCGTTGAGCTCCATGAAGGTCACGAACTCGACGTCGGGCGCCCCGGCCGTCACCGTCTGCGCGCCGCGGATCTCGGGGCTCGAGATCGTCGCGAGGCCGTTCTCGTCGGTGATCGCGGTGTAGCGGAGGTCCGCTTCGTAGCCGAGCTGCACGACCATGCCTGCGATCGGATCGCGGTTGCGCGTCATGACGGCGACGTTGACCGAGCCCTGGACCGGCCCGCCCCACGCGCCGCCGGTGATGAGGCGCGGATCGTAGAAGCGGTAGGCCTGCGGCCGAAGCTCTTGCTCGACGCCGGTGGTGACCTCGACGTCGACCCGCCCGGGGCTCGCCGGCGCCGTGCGCACGCCGATCACCGAGCCGTTCTCGAGGACCGGAGCGATCCCCTCGACCCCGTCGAACTCGACGCCGACCGGATCCGAGAAGCCGCGGCCGATGATGCTCACGTACGTGTTGCCGGCCATCGACCCCTCACGCGGCTCGATCGCGATGATCTCGAACGCCTCCTCGAAGAAGAAGCCGTCCTCGAGCACGCCGGTGTCATCCGCCGTCCGCACCACGACGTCCTGCGCGCCGTGCGCGCCGGCCAACGTGGTCCCGGTGATCTCCGTGTCGCTCACGACCACCACGTCCGCGAGCGGGACGTCCGCGATCCGCACCGTGGCGTTCGCGCCGAAGCCCGAGCCGCGGATGGTCACCGCGGTCCCGCCCGTCACCGGGCCAGTCGCGGGATCCACGCTGTCGACCACGACCGGATCGAACAGCGTCAGGCGATTGTTCACGTTGATCGTGCGGCCGCCGGTGATGAACGTGATGTCCGTGGGGCCCGCGGGGAGCCCGGCCGGCAACGTGAATGCGACCGCGTTGGCGGACAGCGCCGTGACCTGGAGGCGGCGCCCCGCGATCGCGACCTGCGCGTCCGACGCGAAGCCGTAACCGACGATCGAGATGGTCGCCCCGCCCGCCGTGGAGGCGCGCGGCGGCGTCACCCCGAGGACGCTCGTCTGCGTCTCGTTCGGATCGAACGCGATGTACGCCCCGGCGCGCGT
>JAUHYN010000109.1 GCA_030426505.1 bacterium
TCGAGCACCGGGAGCTCCGTGCGGTGTGCGCCGGCGCGCCCCAGCGCGTTCGCCTCGACCTTGTACGCGAGCTCGACGACGAAGTTGCTCTCCTCGAAGGTCACGTCGCCGGCGCGGTTCGGGATCTCGATCGTCTCGCCCACGACGAGATCGCCGGGGCCGTAGAGCTGATCGTTCGCGTCGACGATCGCATCCCAGCGCTCGGTCGTCCCGAAGTAGCGCAGCGACAGACCGCCCAGCGTGTCGCCGGATCGGATCACGTGACGGCGCCGCCCGCCGGTGATGCGCTCCGACTGTCGCAGCGGGACGAGGAGGCGCTCGTCGGCGCCTTCTCCGGTGACGGCGGGGAGGAACGGCGCGCCGTCGATCATCGCGTGCGTGACGCGCGCGCCCGGCGGCAAGCGCATCGAGAGGTACTGGCGCGTGTTGTTGCGGACGTAGAGCCGCAGCTTGGTGACCTCGAGCCCCTGTTCGACGAGCACGGTCGACACCCAGAGGTCGTCGATCACCGCCTGCGTCAGATCGATCTCGTGGTTCTTCGTGCGCGTGAGCGACAGGCTCGGCCACGCCGTCCGCGCGCGGTACGCGAACAAGAGTGGCTTGTCGGTGAGGTTGGCGAGCTGCTCCGGGACCTCACGCGGGCGCACCGGCTCGGCGCCCTCTACCTTCGCGACCTCGAGCGCGAACCCGGCGCGGCCTTCGACCGCGACCCACACGTCGCGCAGCGTGGCCTCGGCGGGCGTCACGAAACGGACTTCGGCCTCGGTCGGCGAGGCGAGCGGCGCCTGCGCGCCGACCACGATCTGCACCTTGTCGTCGACGAGGTGTTTGAGGAGCACGACCAGGTGCCGCTTCGCGCCGCGCTCCTCGGTGTACCACTGGAGGATCGCGGGGCCCTCGACCGCCGTGACCTCGAGCCCGTCCGGGATGCGCGCCTCCACCCGGTCCGTCTCGCCCGCGACCAACGTGTACGTGAGCACCGAGTGCGTCTGGACCAGCTCCGGCTCGAGGCGGACGAGGCCGAGCGCCGTCGCCTCCATCTCTCTCGCGCGCGCGACGTCGTGCGTGGCGCGACGACGCCACCGCACCCGCAAGCCGTCGCCGCCGGTGAAGTGGAGCCCGAGCTCGGTCTTGTCGCCTTCGATGCGGGCGCGGTCGACGACGCCCTTCTCGACCTCGACGTCGATGTCGCGCTCCGGGAGGACGAGCTCCACCGCGGTGACCGGCGCGCGCGGGAGTCCGAGTGCGAGCGCGCGCTCGAAGCGCGCCTGCTCGCGACCGGCGAGGAACCGCACCTGGACGCGGTGTCGTCCGGGCCGCTCGATCGTGCCTTCGTAGAAGAGGCCGCCGCGGGTGAGCACGCCCGGGGCGCCGTCGATCGAGACCGCCTCCAGCGACGCGGTGCGGTCGAGGAGCGGGAGGACGGCGCGGTCCTGCGCGGTGTCGACGTCGAGCGTGAGCGTGCCGAACAGGACGCCGCGCACGAACTCCACCTCGAGGCTCCGGCGCCGCACCGCGTAAGGGACGGGCGCTGGCGTGAACGCCTCGAGGCGCGCGATCTCGGCCTCGACCTCCAGCCACCGGTCCAGCGGGAGCACGACCTCACCGGAAGCCTGGGCGACGACGAGCGTGAGGACGGTCAACGGTAGCGGTGACATGTGGACGGGCGAACGCGGCCCGGATCCAGGGGCATTCCGTTAGCCGGGGAGTTTGGTATGAGATCGGGCCGTGGAGTGTGCGCGAGTCGACAAGGCGGCCCTGGTGGCGGCGATCGTCGCGAGCCTCGAACAGGAGCTGGCGGGCGTCCGCGAGGCCGCGAGCTCGGCGCGCGAGGGCGCGACGCACGAAGACGCCAAGCCCGAGAACCAGTACGACACGCGCGCGCTCGAGGCGTCGTACCTCGCCGGCGCCCAGACCGCGCGCGCCGAGGTGATCGACGCCGCGATCCACACTCTCCGCCGCTTCGACCTCCGCGGCTACCACGAAGACGCGCCGATCGGGCTCGGCGCCGTCGTGCGGCTCGAACACGACGACGGCGAAGAGCTGTACTTCGTGGCGCCCGAGGGCGGCGGCCTCAAGGTCCCGTACGAAGGCACGCTGGTCCGCGTCGTCACGCTCGCTTCACCGATCGGTCGGGCGCTCGCGAAGAAGCGCGTGGGCGACGGCTTCGAGCTCACCGTCAAGCGCGACCGCCGCGCGTACGAGATCGTCGACGTGGCGTGAGGGTCCGGGCGGCGTTACGCTCTCGCGCGTGCATCCCGTCGCCGCCGAAGCCGCCGCCGCCGAAGCCGCGGGCGACCTCGACACCGCGCTCGCGCTGTACGTGCGACTGGAGGCCGAGGCGCCCGACGCGCCGATGTGGAGCAAGAAGGTCGCGGGCGTCCACCGGCAGCGCGGCGACC
Source organism: bacterium (assembly GCA_030426505.1). Classification (GTDB taxonomy): domain Bacteria; phylum Myxococcota; class Kuafuiibacteriia; order Kuafuiibacteriales; family Kuafuiibacteriaceae; genus JAUHYN01. Next base: position 2,403 of record JAUHYN010000109.1, read on the forward strand.
TCGACCAACGCATCGAGGCGCTCGTCCGCGCCGCCGACAAACACAACCGCCGCGGCGAGCTGATGAAGGGCATCGCGACCCTGAAGAGCGCCCAGAACATCGCGCCGAAGCACCCCGCGCTCGCCGCCGCGATGGAGCGCCTGAGGCGCGCGCGCCCGTCCTCACCCACCGCACCGCCCCCGATCGTCCCCACCCCGCCACCCCACCTCGCGTCGGACACCGAGCAACCGCTCGCCGTGATCCCGCTGATGCGCCAGGCGCGCGCGGCCTCCGGGATCGCGCCGCCGATCGTCGAGGTGCAGTCGGTCGATCTCGATCCCCGCCGCGACCCGGATCCGATCGCGCTCGACATCCTCCCGCCCATCCCGCTGTTCTCGTCGCTCGACGCCAGCGCGTTCGGCGAGCTCCTCGACAAGAGTACGTCCCGACCGATCGCCGACGGCGCGACGATCTTCACGAAGGGGAGCCGCGGGGACGCCCTGTTCGTCGTCGTGGACGGCGCGGTCGACGTCTTCCTCGAGGACGACGCCCCCGCGGTCGCGCGCCTCGAGGAGGGTGCCTTCTTCGGCGAGATGAGCCTCTTCACCGGGCGCCCGCGCAACGCGACCGTCCGCGCCGCGGGCGCGGGCGAGCTCCTCGTCTTCGACCACGCCGACATCCAGGCGCTCATCGTGAAGTCACCGCCGGTGTTGTCGAGCCTCCTCGAGTTCTTCCGCGAGCGCCTCGCCGCGAACGTCCTCGCGCACACGTTGGGGGCCGGCGAGCTCTCGGAGGCCGCCCGCGCCGAGCTCCGCGCCTGCTTCACGCTGCTCGACGTCGCCGAGGACCACGCGATCATCGAACAGGGGCGACCCTCCCCGGGCTTGTTCGTCCTCGTGGACGGCGCGCTCGTCGTGGACCACGTCTCCGCGTTCGGGACGACCTCGAACCTCGCGACCCTGGAGCCCGGCGCGCTCGTCGGGGAGATCTCCACCATCACCGAGGTCCCGGCGACCGCCACCGTGATCACGAAGACGCGCGCGCTCCTCCTCGCGCTCGGACGCGACGACGTCGGCGCTGTCGCCGCGCGACACCCTGCCCTCCTCGACTACGCGCGCCGGCTCGCCGCGGAGCGCCTCGAAGCCCTCGCCGGTCCGCTGTGGACCTGACGCCGCCGACGTGACCATGCTCGCGGCGTGCGCGTCACGGTCGCCGCGCAGACGCTGTCGCCCCGCGCGCGCGTCGCGCTGAAACAGACTCTCGGCCTGGACGACGATGAGCTCGCGCAGCTCGAGGCGAAGCTCCCCTTCGAGGCGCAGCTCATGAGCCTCACCGAGGACCGGCGCCTGCGCCTCGAAGAGGCCGCCTCCGTTACGATCGCGCCGGCACGCGTCGCGTTCGACGCGTGCGCGAAGCACACTCGACTGGCCCAGGACCGCCGCTGCCCGAAGTGCAAGGAGCGCGCGTGCGCAGCGTGCATCGAGACCGCCGGCCTCTGCCCGCGCTGCGCGAAGCGCACCCAGCGGAGCACGACGTTCAAGGCGATCCGCGTAGCGATCCTCTTCTCCATCTTCTTGATCGTCGCGTTCCAGACCTACTCGGATCGGCGCGCGATCCAGAGCTGGAGCCGCCCGCTCCTGGTCCGCGTCTTCCCGCTCGCCTACGACGCCGACGAAGACGTCGCCGCGTACGCGAACGCCGTCCCGCCCACACTCTACGCGCCCGTCGCGCAGTACCTCGAGTCCGAAGCCGCGCGCTACGGCGTGACCACCTCACCGCTCGTGGAGATCGTCGTCGACCACAGCGTGACCGAGCGCCCGCCGCTCCCCCCGGACGAGCCGAGCGTGTTCGACGCCGTCGTGTTCTCGCTGAAGCTGAGGTGGTTCGCGTGGCGCCTCGGCGGCGCCGCGGACGTGCGCATGTTCGTGCTCTACCACCGCCCCGTGCTCGGCAAGTCCGTCCCGCATTCCGTGGGGCTGGAGCGCGGCCACGTGGGCATCGTCCACGCGTTCGCGGGGCTCACCCACGAGCCGCGCAACGCCGTGGTGATGGCGCACGAGCTCCTCCACACCGCCGGCGCCACGGACAAGTACGATCCGAGCGGAGCGCCGATCTTCCCGGAGGGCTACGCGGACCCGGACGCCCCGGTGCAGACGCAGGCCGAGCTGATGGCCGCGGCGCTCCCCACGCCCGAAGGCCCTCGCCTCGCCGAGAACCTCGGCGAGTGCGTCGTCGGCGAGACGACCGCGCGAGAGATCGGCTGGCTGAAGGCCGAGTGATCGATCACCGCGGGCAACGCGGGACGTACGAGACCTCGATCGTCGCGCCCTCGCCCGGGAGGCGATCCTCCGTGAAGCGAATCCACCGGCCGTCGGGATCGTACGTGAAGCCCGAGACCGCGCTCGGCGGAATCGGGACTCCGTCGACGCGCACCTCGATCGTCGCCTCGTCCGCGAGGTGCGCGAGGCCGAAGCGATCGCGCCGGCGGAACACGTCGAGCCCGAGCGAAGCCAACAACAGCGACCAGTCGTCCGAACAGATCCCGAGGAACAGCCCGCCGGTCATCGCCACCATCTCGGAGTAGCGCAGCGCGCGGTTCGCGTACGGGCAGCCGCTCGGGAGCGGTCCCGCGATCGCGTGGAAGAAGACGCGGCTCCGATCGAAGCCCTTCGCCGCCCACATCGCGTCCATCAGCACCTCGTCGGGGAGGAGCGACTGATCGTCTTCGTCGCTGATCGCGACGATTGCGAGGTCGGCGTGCGGGCGGAGGAAGCCCGCGTTCGGGTTGTCGGTGGATTGATCCGCGGACTGCGCGCGCTCCAACGCGATCCGCGCGGCGCCCGCCGCGGTCTCCGTCGCGAAGCCGGTCGTCCCCACGTCGACCATGCAGCGGAACGCCTCGTCGCGCATCGCCTCGTTCGCGTAGCTCGAGCCGACGACCGGCGGGTGCGGCGCACACGCGCGGAACGCGCCGGCGCCCTCCGCCAACTCCTGCGCTTCGATGACCGCCATCTGGTAGTCCGCGCGGAGCCCCTCCGCGTAGCCGACGAACCGCGAGAGGTTCTCGCGCAAGCGCGCTTGCTCCTCTTCCATCGACCCGCTCGAGTCGATCGCCCACAGGATGTCGACGGCGACGTTCGTGCCCTGCTCGAACGTCTCGACGAGTCGCGTCGCCGTGATCCCGCGCCCGGACAACGCGATCGGCGAGGCCCCGCCCGGCGCGTTGTGGACGAGCCGGACACTCGTGTTCTGATCGCCGTACGCGGTCGGTGAATAACGGAACGCGATCTCCGCGCGCTCGCCGCGCTCCAACGAGAACGCCGCTCCGCGCTGACGGAGCGTCCCGCCGACCTCGACGAACTCCACCGAGAACGGCGCGGACGCGTTCACGATCCCGACCTCGAGCGGTCCGAAGCCGACGTTCTTCACGTGGACGTAGCGGAGATTGGAAGTGCAGTACGACGACGTCCCGATCTCTCCGCGCGGGTCGTAGACGACCTCGCCGAAGTCGAGCGCCGTGGCGTCCAGCTCGATGCGCGGCGTGACCACGTCCCCGCGCGTGCGCAACCTGAGCCGCGGATCGATGAAGCCCTCGAACACGAACTGCAGCGAGCCGGACTCCTGCGGCGTCGCGTCAGAACCGGAGTACACGACGGTGAGCGCGTAGCGGCCGCCCGCGCGCAACGTCGCCGGCAGCGTCGACGCCTCGATCGTGAAGCCGCCGTCGGGGCTCTCGAGTACGAGATCCGTCAACTCGACGTCCCACGCGCAGTGGCTGAGCACGACGGCCTCGCGCGCGTGGCGCTCTCCGGCCTCCGCGTTCACGAAGCGGAGGAAGTCTTCGTCCAGCTCGAGGCAGACGTACCGCGCGGGCTCGCCGACGCCGGGGACGGGCGCGACCAGCTCCCCGCCGACGAGCTCGCTCGTGCCGGCGATGCACCCCGCGCTCGCCACCGCGAGCACCACCGACCACGTCCCCCAACGCGCCATGTCTCCATCATGTACAAACGAGCGGGACGAATTGGAGGGAAAGACCGCGCGCACACTCCGAAAGAGCGCCGCGCGCGCACCGAATACGCTTCAGTGGCGGCTACATCCAACGCTCAGAGCGCACACCCGGGCATGTAGGTGACGATGATCTCCGCGCCGGGCGCGGGCACCGCATTGCCCGTGAAGAGCACGACGCGACGCGACGGCTCGTAGATCCAACCGTTGAGCGGATCATTGGGGACGACTACGCCGTCGACGGTCACGGTCAGCGTGGACTCGTCCGCGGGGCGCGACAGGTACCACTGATCCTCGGGCGTGAAGACGTCGAGCCCGAGGTTCTGCAGGAGCGGCTGCCAGTCCGTCTCGCAGATGCTGTAGAACTGCCCGTTCGTCTGGCGCGCGATGTTCGCGTAGCGGTGTCCCGCCGCCGCTGTCGCGCAGCCCGAGGGGAGCGGCCCCGCGATCGCGTGGACCGACACCCGGTTCCGCTGGCCGTCCTTCACCGCGAAGAAGTAGTCGCGCAGGACGACATCCGGCGCGGAGGACTGATCGTCCTCGTCGCTGATCGTGACGATCACGAGCTCGGCCTCGTCGCGCACGAAGCCCGCGTTGGGGTTGGTGGCCGGGTTCTGATCCGCCGACAACGCGCGACGCAGCGCTTCGCGCGCGCCCCCGAGGCCGGACTCGATCCCGACGCCCTGCACGCCGAGGTCGAACATGCACGCGAAGGCTTCGTTGCGGATCGCAGTGGTCATGTACGACGAGTGGATGATCGCGGGGTGGGATCCGCAGCGCTCGAAGCGGCCCGCGAGCGACGACACCTCCTCGGCCTCCGTCACCGCCATCTGGTAGTCGACCCCATTCGCGTCCGCGTAGCCCACGAACTGCGAGAGGTTCGCGATCAACTCCTCCTGCTCCTCGCCCATCGAACAGCTCGCGTCGATCGACCACAGGATGTCGACCGCGAGCTGCGTGGGCTGCTGGAAGACCTCCGTGATCTCGGAGCGCGGCTCGCCGTTACCGAGCAACGCCGTGACCTGCGTGCGCTCCTCGCCGTCGTGCCGGACGCGGAACTGCCCGCGGTGCTCCGACGCCGCCGTCGGCCGGTAGCGCAGCGCGAACCGGGCCGCGCCGCCGACGGGGACGTCGAGCGGCAGGGACACTTCGGGCGTCACGACGCCGTCGACCTCCACGTACGCCAACTCGAACTCGCCGCCCGAGTCGAGCTCCACCTCGCGCACCGTGAGCGTCGTGCGCCCGGTGTTGATCACCAGCGCGTCCATCGGCTCCGACGCGCACGTGGACGGCGAGCCCGGGCCGGTCGTCGGCTCGTACACCACCGGCTCGAACGTGAGCTGGAACGGGTGCAAGGTCCCCTGCGGGCGCACGACGAACCCCTCCATCGGCACGCGCAAGATCGCGTCGAAGTAGTCGTCGGTGCGGATGTTGACGAGGCCCTGCGCGAAGAAGTTCGGCCCCGCGACGGGCTCGAAGGCGACGTCGATCCGCGAGGACGCCCCAGGCGCGATCGCGCGCGGCAGGCCGTCGGTGACGACCGAGAAGCCCCCGTCCGCGGTCTGGATCGAGAGGTCGACGATCGAGACGATGTGGTCGCACGCGCTGACCACGTTGACGAACGAAGTCGCCCGCCCGCCGGGGAGCACCGTGCTGAATCGAATCGTGTCGCGGTCGACCGAGAGGCAGCGCGTCCGCTCCTGGCCGGCGAGCGTCGCGGTCGCCCGCGCGCCCCCGACGGCGCGCGCCGTGAGCTGGCGGACCGGCCGCCCCTGGAACGCGGCGCCCGTGTGCCGCACGTCGATCGGGCGCCAACCCCCCGCCTCCAACGTGTACGGGAGCTCCGGCGGATCGAGCAGCGCGAAGAAGGCCTCGTCCGTGTCGAGCTCGACGATCTCGCACTCGGAGCTGCTCGTGTTCTCGAGCCTCAGCGACACCACCTCGTCGATCGCGAGCTGCGCGCTCGAAGGCGTGAAGGCGAGGCTGCACGGCGCGCGGACGTCCGCGCGGATCTCGAGCTTGGCGATCGGGCGCTCCGGATCGTTGCTCTCGAAGACGAGCGCGTCCTCGACGAGGCCCGCGGTGGTCGGGTTCAGGAGGATCTCGAGGCTCGAGCCGCTGTCCGGCGCGATCGTCGTCGGCGCGCCGACGGTGCCGAGCTGCGGCGACTCCACGAAGACCCGCGAGAAGACGAGCGCCGCGTTGCCCTCGTTGCGAACCAACACCCGCGCGCCGTCGACCGGGTCGCCGATCGTGACGACGCCGAAGTCGATCACCGTGTCCGTCTCCGGCACGAGCACGAGCTTCGGCGCCTGGCGCGCGACCTGGTCGCCCTCACACGCCGCGGTCGCCAGGAGCAGCACGACGGCCGCCGATCGGGTCGCCCTCATCGCGGACATTCTTACCGAAAATCCCGCGTTTTGGGTCCAATCGACGACCGAGATCCGACGATCGTCGCTCCCCCGGGCGGGCGCCCCGTGCGGAAGGACACACGCGCACCGCGCGGTTCGGGGGTGGTCGAGGCCCGTGAGTTCTAGTACAGCCGCGAGCGGCGCCGATGTCGAAGCTCCGCCGCTACCTCGCGCCCGCGTCCTTCGTGGTGCTGCTCTGTGTGCTCTACGGCCGCGGGCTCGTGGAACACATGAAGAAGGCGGCCGATCCGTACTTCTTCAACGACGACGCCCGAATCCAGATCTTCCCGTTCTTCCGCTACTCGAACCCCGAGTCTTTCGCGAACGACTACCTGGGCGACTACGCGCTGTCGCTCCTCCCGACCGGGTACCGCGCCCTGTACTGGCTGGGCGCGCACACCGTCGACGCCTTCACGCTGTCGAAGATCCTCCCGTACCCGATGATGCTCTTCACGGTCGTGCTCATCACGCTCGTCGCGTTCCGCATCGGCCGCTACCCCGCCGCGTTCGTCGCGGCCTGCCTCGTCCTCGGCTCGAACCTCTACATCGAGCGCATCACCGGCGCCCTCCCGCGGTCGTTCGGTTATCCGATCGCCGCCGCCGCCCTCTTCGCCCTCGTGTACGGGCGCTGGCGCTGGCTCGCTGTCACCACCGTCGTCGGCGCCGCGTTCTACCCGACGCTCGGCCTCTTCTCCGGCCTGCTCCTCACGCTGTGGATGATCGTCGCGCCCGACGAGGACCGCGCCGACGCGAAGGGGCTCCCGCTGAAGCGCCGCTTCGTCGTCCTCGGCGCGACCGCCGCGCTCTCCGCCGTGCTGTTGATCCCCCCGTCCCTCGGCTCCGCCGAGTTCGGCCCGCGCATCACCGGGCGCGACTTCGAGACGTACCCGGAGGCCGGCCCGGGCGGGCTCGCGAGCGCCGAGGACCGCCCGCCGTTCTCCGCGACGCTGCCTTCGATCTCCAGCTTCATGGAGCGCGCGGTCGTCGGGTCCGGCGGCAAGTGGTGGCCGTGGCTCGGCGAGAAGATGCGCGGCCTCGAGATGATCGTCGTCGACACGTTCCTGTTGATCGGGTTCTTCGGCGCCTTCGTCCTCGGCCGACGCAGAGACGACGTCCGCCGCCTCGCGCTGTACCCGATCGCCGGCATCATCGGGCACCTGTTCGCGCGCGGCTTCGCGCCGTATTTGTACGGGCCGAACCGCTTCGTGCTCTACACGATCCCACCGCTGTTCGCGGTCGTGTGCGGCATCGGGCTGGGCGGCTTCGTGGAGCGCTTTCTCCCCGCGGCGACGGCGCGCACCAAGCACGCCGCGACCGTCGCGCTCGCGCTGTTGTTCCTCGTGATGATCGCCGGACACGGCCACACCTCGGCGGGCCTGTCGTTCGGGCTCGGCGACGCGCAACAGAAGCTCGCCCGCGCCGTCTCCGCTCTCCCCGAGGACGCCCTCGTCGCCGGGTGGCCCGACGACCCGCTCTCCAACGTCCCGCTGGTGTCCCGCCGCCGCGCGCTGATCACCGGCGAGATGCACATCGCCTTCCACGTCGCGTACCTCGAAGAGATGCGCCGCCGGATGCACGCGCTGATCGACGCGTACTTCGCGCGCTCCGTCGGCCCGCTGATCCGGCTCCGCGACGACTTCGGCGTCACCCACCTGATCGTCAACAAGGGCCACCTCGGGCTCCGGCCGCCGGGCTACGCGCCGCCCTACGGCGCGTGGATCAACGAGGCCGTCGCGAAGGACAAGGGCCGGCCTTACTACATCACGACGCACCTCGGCGCGCTCTCCGTCTACACGGACCCGACGTTCGCGATCCTCGACCTCTCCCGGCTACCCTCGGGCCCGTGAGGATCACCGGCCTCGGCTGCATGCGGCTGACGGACGTCGACGTCGGCGCCCGCGTGATCCACGCAGCGCTCGACGCGGGCGTCACCTGGCTCGACACCGCCGACGTCTACGGACCGACCGAGCGCGACCGCCACCACAACGAGCGCCTCGTCCGCACCGCCCTCGACACCTACGACGGCGACACCTCGCGCGTGATCGTCTCGACCAAGGGCGGCCTCGTCCGCACCAAGAAGCGCTGGGTCCCCGACGGGCGCAAGCGCCACCTCGAGGGCGCTTGCGAGCGGAGCCTCGAAGCGCTCGGGCGTGACGCGATCGACGTCTACTTCCTCCACGCCATAGACCCGAAGACGTCGCTCGCCACCAGCGTCCGCGCGCTCGAGCGGCTCCGGAGCGCGGGGCACATCCGAGCGATCGGTCTGTCGAACGTCACCGTCGAGCAGCTCGAAGCGGCGCGAGAGATCGCCCCGATCGCGTACGTGCAGATGGAGCTCGGCGTCCACGCTACGAGCGGCTTCGAGTCCGGCGTCCCGGAGGCATGTCGGCGCCTCGGCGTGCGCCTCGTCGCGTCGCGCCCGTTCGGCGAGGCGAAGGGCGTGAAGCGCATCCGCAAATACGTCGTCCTCCGCGAGCTCGCGGCGCGCTACGCGTGTTCGCCCGAGGCGATCGCGTTGTCCTGGCTCTACGGGCTCGACGACACCCTCGTCGCCCTCCCCGGCGCCACGCGCGTCGAGACCGGCGCCGCGGCCGGGCGCATCATCGATCTGGACGAAGACGCATGCCGCGCGCTCGACGACGCGTTCCCGGCCGGCCGGCTCCTCTCCACACCTCGCGAGGCGCGGGCCCCGGCCGAAGACGCCGAAGGGGACGTCGTGCTCGTGCTCGGCATGCCCGGCGCGGGCAAGACGACGCGCGCCGCCTCGTACGAGGATCGCGGCTACGTCCGGCTCAACCGCGACGAGCGCGGCGGCACGCTCGCGAAGCTCGTCCCCGCCCTCGAAGCGCACCTCGAAGCCGGGAGGAAGCGCGTCGTCCTCGACAACACGTACGCCACGCGCGCGACGCGGAGCCGCGTCATCGAAGCGGCGTGGCGCCGGGGCGTCCCGGTGCGGTGTGACTGGATCGCGACGTCGCTCGAGGACTGTCAGATCAACGCGGTCGCACGAATGGTCGAGCGCCACGGCCGACTCCTCGACGAGGCGGATCTGAGAGCGCTCGACGCCGACGCGCCGAACACGTTCGGGCCTCGCGTCCAGTACCGCTACCGCGATCAGTTCGAGACGCCGCGCACCGACGAGGGGTTCGTTCGAGTCGAGGCGTTCGAGTTCGCGCGGACGCCGCTCGGGGACCACCGCGCGCTGTTCGTCGACGCCGACGCGTACCTGTGGCCCGAGGGGGTCGTCGACGTCGCGCCCGAAGTCGCGACGACCCTCGTCGCGTGGAGCGAGGCGGGCTTCGCGCTGCACGGGCTCGCGTGGGCGCCGAAGGTCGCGGCGGACGTGATCGCGGCGCGCGTCGCCGAGGTCGCTCGAATCGTCGGCGCCCCGTTCACCGCCGGGTGGTGCCCCCACGAAGCGGGCCCTCCGGTCTGCTGGTGTCGACCGCCGCTCCCGGGGCTGGTCGTCGCGCGCGCGGTCGAGGCGCGGCTGGATCTGTCGCGGTGCGCGATGCTCGCCGGGTCACCAGCGTACGCGACGCTCGCGGAGCGGACGGGCGTGCGGCGTGTCGTGGCGGGGCAAGCGGTGGACGACTGAAGCGGTCAGTGGGTCGCGCCGACGACGAGGCCGGTCTCGAACGGGAGGAACAGATCGAACCGGGTCCCCTCGTCCATCTTCGTCTCGAACGTCACACGCCCGCCGTGTTTGCGGACGGTCTCCATACACAGCGAGAGGCCGAGGCCACGTGCGCCCTCCGCCTCGCGGGTCGTGAAGAACGGCTCGAAGACCCGCGCCTCGTGGAGCCGCGAGATGCCGCAGCCGGTGTCCTCGACGGACACGCAGACGCCGTCCTTCACCTCGCGCGTGGCGATGGTGATCCGTTTGTCGCCGTCCACGTTGTCGACCGCCCAGATCGCGTTGAGCAGGACGTTGACGATCGCCTGGACGATCTTCTGACGATCCAAAGCGATGGGGCGCGTCGGGGTGAGGCTCTGGACGAGCTGCGCGCGGCCCTGCACC
>JAUHYN010001258.1 GCA_030426505.1 bacterium
GAGGTCTACGCGATCTTCGCGGACCTCGGCGGCCACGACGTCGCGGTCATGCTCGACGCGCTCCGGCGCAGCAAGCTCGACCCGATCAACCCCACGCTGATCGTCGCGCACACGATCAAGGGTTGGGGCCTCGAGAGCTACGCCGCGCCCGGCAACCACTCGGCGCTCCCCGACGGCGACGAGGTCGACGCCCTCCTCGAGAGCGAAGGCCTGGATCCGTCGCGCCCGTTCGAGCTCTTCGGCGAGGACACCGAGCCCGGTCAGTTCCTCGCGTCGCGCCGCGAGGTGATGCGCAAGGGCCAGGAAGAGGTCTGGGCCCTCAAGGACGAGAACGTCGCGAAGTTCGACGCGCAGGGCGAGGGCGGCATCCCGGACACGCTCGGCGTCAACCTCAAGTACCTCCCGCTCGTCCACACGCAGTACATCTGGGGCCAACTCGCCGCGAAGCTGATCCGCATCGGCAACGCGTTCGAGCCGATCCGCAACGGCCGCGAGCCGACCGAGAAGCTCGAGGGTGACGAGCTGCGCTGGGGCCCCGCGGCGGACATGTTCCTCACGATGGCGCCGGACGTCGGCACGTCGACGAACATCAACCCCGCGATGGACGATCGGGTGTACGGGCCGGAGTTCTCGGAGGACTACGAAGAGGCGCTCGGCGTGAAGGACAGGCGTCGCCCGAAGCTCGCGCCGCACGAGGACGCGTGGGCGAAGCACATCCGCTTCGAGATCGCGGAGGCGAACTGCATGTCCGCGGTCGGCGCGTTCGGGAAGATGCACGACCACGTCGGCATCCCGTTCCTGCCGGTGATGACGGTCTACGACTTCTTCATCAAGCGCGCGTTCGATCAGCTCTACTACAACCTGTACTGGGGCTCGTCGTTCATCTGCGTGGGCACGCCGTCGGGCGTGACGCTCGCGCCGGAGGGCGCGCAGCACAGCTGGAAGAGCGACATCGGGATGCCGAACATCGTCATCTGGGAGCCCTTCTACTCGATCGAAGTCGACTGGATCCTCGCGGACGCCGTGCGGCGCCACTACCAGCGCGACAACGAGAACCGCACCGGCGTGATCATCCGCGCGGTGACGCGCGCCGTGCAGCAACCCGAGATGCTGAAGCGCCTGAAGCAGGCGTCGCGCTTCGAGGGCGAGAGCGAGGAGGCGATCCTCGAAGCCACGCGCAAGGACGCGCTCGAGGGCGCGTACTACCTCGTCGATCACCGCGGGGCCGACGGCTACGAGCCCGGCGAGAACGTGGTGAACATCTTCACGATGGGCGCGATGGGGACGGAGGCGCTCGCTGCGTCGGACCGCCTCCTCGAAGAGGGCATCTACGCGAACGTCATCGTGGTGACCTCCGGCGATCTGCTCTGCGGCAACCTCGCGCACGACACCGGCTACCGGCACCTCCGCGAGGGGCTCGGCGTCACCGGCGACCTCCACGTCACTCAGAAGAACGGCAACGGCGCCGTCGACGTGCGCGACCGCGCGGACCTCGTCTCGATCGCGGGGCGGCGCGTCCCGCTCGTCGCGGTCGTCGACGGCGAGCCGGGCATCGTGGACAACCTCGGGAGCGTGGTCGGCGTGAAGGCCGAAGTCCTCGGCGTGCGGAAGGCGTCGAAGTGCGGCCGCCCGGTCGACGTCTACAAGTACCAGGGCATCGACGGCGACGCCGTGTACGACGCGTGCGGGCGCGTGCTCGCCTCGACCGCGCTCGAGAACATCCGCATCTCGCCGCGGCTGCTCTCGGAGCCGGTGCCGGCCTCGAACGTGTCGGCCGAGCAGCTCTGGCCGCCGCGGACCTGATGCGGGTGCTCGTGCAGCGCGTCCAGTGGGCGCGCGTGAAGGTGGACGGCGACACGGTCGGGGAGATCGGCCCCGGCCTGTTGCTGTTCGTCGGGATCAAGGACGGCGACTCGGACGAGGACCTCGCCTGGATGGCGAAGAAGTGCGCGGGCCTCCGCATCTTCACGGACGCCGACGGCAAGATGAACGACAGCGTCGTCGACGTGGGCGGCGGCGTGCTCGTGGTCAGCCAGTTCACGCTCTACGGCAACGCGAAGAAGGGGAACCGGCCGAGCTTCGTGGAGGCCGGGAAGCCTGACTTCGCGGAGGCGGCCTGCGCGCGGTTCGTCGAGATGCTCCGCGGGCAGGTGAAGGAGGTCGCCACCGGGCGCTTCGCCGCCGACATGAAGGTGGAGCTGCTCAACGACGGCCCGGTCACGATCTGGATCGAACGCTGACCCACCTTGCGGTCGCGCCGAGAACTGTGGTGCGAATGGAGCATGGGTCGTGTCCCGCGCTTCGCCCTGTCGTGGTTGCTCTTGTTCGCCGCCTGCACCGGTGACGACGGGGACGACACCACCCTCATGCCCCCCGACGCCGCACCGATCCGCGACGCGGGTGAAACCGAAGACTCGGACGCCGGCACCCCGGACAGCGGCGTGACCGACAGCGGCGTGGCGCGTGACGGCGGTGAGGTCCGGGACGGCGGCGACGCGCGCGACGCGGGGTCGCGCGACGGCGGCTTCGTCCG
>JAUHYN010001259.1 GCA_030426505.1 bacterium
GTGGACGGAGCGCTCGATGAGGCGGCTGCGTTCGCCTTCGGGGGCCTTGTAGCGGACGCGGACGCGGAACAGGTCGTTGCGCTTGTCGACGGCGTTCGGTTCGACCGGCTCGCCGTACACCAGCTGGTCGTCGTCGTGTGTGCGCTCCGGGATCAATTCGTACAGCATGGTGACGGTGTGCCCGGCGCCGATTTCGCCACCGTCCGCGGCGTCGTTCGCGAACTCCGTGTTCGCGAGGCGGCGGTTGTCGTAGCCGATCAACCGGTACTTCGCGACGCGGCGCGGGTTGAGCTCGAGCTGCACCTTCACGTCCTTCGCGATGACTTCGAGCGTCGAGTTCAGTTGCTCGACGAGGACCTTGCGCGCCTCTGCGGGGCCGTCGATCACCGCGTAGTGGCCGTCGTTCCGATCCGCGAGGTGTTCGAGGAGGCCGTCCTTCAGATCGGAGCCGAGCCCGAGCACCGTGAGGAAGATCTTCGCGCGCGCGTGGCGCTTGACGAGCCGCACGAGCTCATCGCGCGCGGTGGTGCCCACGTTGAAGTCGCCGTCGGTCGCGATCACCACGCGGTTCACGCCGCCGTGCAGTCGGCTGTGTTCGGCCAGCTGGTACGCGCGCTCCAGGCCCTCGGCGCCGTTCGTCCCGCCGGACGCCTGGAGGCGCCGGATCGCCCGGACGATCTCCGCGCGCTTCGCGCCGGACGTCGGAGGCAGCAACACCCGCGCGCGATCCGAGTAGCTGACGAGCGCGACGCGGTCGTCTCGGCCGAGGCCGCGCGCGAGCTCGATCAGCGCCTTCTTCACCAACGGGAGCTTGTCGGGCGCCGCCATCGATCCCGAGACGTCGACGAGGAACACCAGGTTCGCCGGGACGCGCCGCTGCGCCACCTGCCGTGAGGAGAGCGCGACGCGAGCGACGAGGTGGTCCGGGTTCCACGGCGCGTCAGTGACGTCCGCGACGATCGCGATCGGGTGCGCGCCGGAAGGTTCGGGGAGCGTGTAGTCGAAGTAGTTGATCATCTCCTCCACGCGGACGGCGTCCTTCGGGGGGAGCTGGTCACCGAGGAGGTGGCGCCGCACGTTCGCGTACGACGCGGTGTCGACGTCGACGGCGAGCGTGGTCACCGGGCGGTCCTTCGTGATCGAGAAGCCGTGCTCGAACACCGGGTCGTACTCGGCGTCTCCCGTGGGCTCGAGCGTCGTCGTCACCGGGACGTCGACCGCGCTCGAGGGCGGCGTCCGCCGCGAGGCCGTCCGCGACACGCGCCGGGCCTGTCGCTCGAGGTATTGGGCGTACACGGCGGGATCGAGGTCCTCGCCGCCCGCGGGGGACGCGAGATAGTCCCCCGCGCTGTCGACGGACGGAGGCGGCATTGCGGCGGGCGGGCTCGCCGAGATGCTGTCGTACATCGCGCTCTTCATGACGACGCCGCCGGTCACGACCAACGCCGCCATCACGCCGGTCGCCGCGGCGGCCCAGGCCAGGGGGCGACGCCAGCGCGAGCCGCGCGGCGTACCGCGTGAGGGACGCGTCGCGGGACGCGGCGTCGCGCGACGCGCCGACGTCGCGGAGGCCATCGCCCCCGCGGGCGCCGAGTCGGAGGCGCTCGATACGCTCCCCTCCGTGGGCTGGGCCGCGGGCGGGCCTTCGTCCGCGTCGTTCGCGGAGGCGGTCGCCGACAGCGCCGCCTCGAGTTCGGCGCGCCGACGATCGTCGAGCCCCTCCTCGGAGCGGCGCGCCGTGTTCAGCAGCGCGGCCACTTCACGGACCGCTTCGATCTCGGCGCGCTCCTCGGGCGTGAGCGTCGGCTCGAGCGCCTGCATCTCGGTGTCGTCGAGCTCGCCGAGCGCGTACGCGGTGACGAATGCGTCGCGGTTCATCGAGTCGTTCATCGCGCGCCTCCCTTCGTGAGCGCGGGGGCCGGGCGGCGCATCAGGCCGCGGCGCACCGCTTTGAGTCCGACGTGGATCAGGTAGCCGACGTTGCTCACCGACAGCTCCGTGACCTCCGAGATCTCGCGGTAGCTGAGCTCGTGGAAGAACTTCAGTTGGAGGACCTCGCGTTGGTTGGCGGGGAGGTCGTCGATCAGCGCGAGCGCCGCGTCGAGATCCTCCGTCTCCTTGGGGCCCGGGGCGGTGAGGCGCTCCGTGGCGGGGGTGTCGAGGGTGGTCATACGTCCGGCCTTTCGAAGCTCGTCGAAGCAGAGGTTCCGACAGACCTTGAAGAGCCACGGCGCGACGTGGGCGTCCGGGACGCCGTCGGCCTCGCGGTACAGCCGCAGGAAGCTCTCCTGGACGAGGTCCCGCGCCCGCTCGCGGTCGCGCACGAGCTGGGCGGCGTAGGCCACCAGGTGCCGCTCGTGCGTCCCGACCGCGCGTTTCACGCGCGCCGCCCTGTCACTCCCGCTCGCCATGCCGCGACCCGTCGAGGTCGTCGTCTCTTCAACGGGCGACCCCGGATTCTCTTAGGGCGAATTCGAAAAAAAGTCCGGGCGGGCCTGGGGGCCGGCGCGATTCGGGGGTGACAAGCCGCCC
>JAUHYN010001260.1 GCA_030426505.1 bacterium
AGTCCGTTCCAGCACGGGGAAGTGTTCGTCACCGACGACGGGGCCGAGACCGACCTCGACCTCGGTCACTACGAGCGGTTCACGAACGTCGCGCTGTCGAAGCGCAACAACCTCACCACCGGGCAGATCTACAACTCGGTGATCACCAAGGAGCGTCGCGGCGAGTACCTCGGCAAGACGGTCCAGGTGATTCCGCACATCACCGACGAGATCAAGAACGCGATCCGTCGCGCGGCCGAGGACATCGACATCGCGATCGTCGAGATCGGCGGCACCGTCGGCGACATCGAGTCGCTGCCGTTCCTCGAAGCGATCCGTCAGATGCGCCGCGAGATGGGCGAGGACAACGTCCTCTACCTGCACATGACGCTCGTGCCGTATTTGAAGGCCGCGGGCGAAGTGAAGACGAAGCCGACGCAGCACTCGGTCGGCGAGCTCCGGAGGATCGGTATCCACCCGGACATCCTGATCTGCCGCAGCGAGGCGGAGATCGAGACCGACATCAAGAAGAAGATCGCGCTGTTCTGCGACGTGTCGCTGGAGTGTGTCGCGAGCGCGCCGGACGTCGACTGCATCTACGAGCTGCCGCTGCACCTGCACAACGAGGGCGTCGACGAGAAGATCGCCGAGCTCCTCAACATCTGGTCGCGGGCGGCCGGGCTCGAGCGTTGGCGGCACATCGTCCAGCGCATCAAGGAGCCGCGGTACGAGACGGTGATCGGCGTGGTCGGCAAGTACACGCAGCTCACCGAGAGCTACAAGTCGCTGCACGAGGCGCTCGTCCACGGCGGCATCCCGCACGACACGCGCGTCACGCTGAAGTACATCGAGTCGACCGGCCTCGACGATCCGGGCGCGGCGCTCGAAGGCATCGACGGCGTGCTCGTCCCCGGTGGCTTCGGCGAGCGCGGGACCGAGGGGATGATCCAAGCGGTGCGCTTCGCGCGCGAGAACAACGTCCCGTTCTTCGGGATCTGTCTCGGGCTGCAGATGGCGGTCGTGGAGTACGCGCGCACGGTGTGCGGGTTGGACGGCGCGAACTCGCGCGAGTTCTCCGACGGCCCGCACGCGGTGATCGACCTGATGGAGTCGCAGAAGGACGTCACCGAGAAGGGCGGCTCGATGCGCCTCGGCGCGTACCCGTGCGTGAACGCGGAGGGCTCGCTCGCCGCGCGGACGTACGGCGCGTTGGAGATCTCCGAGCGGCACCGACACCGGTTCGAGGTGAACAACGAGTACCGCGAGCGGTTGGAGGCGGCGGGGATGGTCATCAGTGGCACGTCGCCGGACAAGTCGCTGGTGGAGATCATCGAGCTGCCGAACCACCCGTGGTTCCTCGGCTGCCAGTTCCACCCCGAGTTCAAGTCGAAGCCGTACAAGCCGCACCCGCTGTTCTCCGGGTTCATCAAGGCGGCGCTCGACAACGGTCGGGCGCGGAGCAAGTCGGCGTGAAGGTCGAGGTCGTCCCGGGTCTGTCGATCGGGGGCGGCGCGCCGCTGGCGTTGATCGCCGGCCCGTGCGTCCTCGAGGAGCGCGACTTCACGTTGCGGCACGCGGAGAAGTTGAAGGCGATCGCCGCCGAGCGCGGCGTGCCGTACATCTTCAAGGCGAGCTTCGACAAAGCGAACCGCACCAAGGCCGACTCCACGCGAGGGCCCGGGCTCGACGACGGGCTCGAGCGCCTCGCGGAGATCAAGGCGAAGGTCGAGGTGCCGATCCTGACGGACGTCCACACCGCCGAGCAGTGCGCGCCCGCGGCCGAGGTCGCGGACGTGTTGCAGATCCCCGCGTTCCTCTGCCGGCAGACGGATCTGCTCGCGGCGGCGGGCGCGACGGGGCGCGTGGTGAACGTGAAGAAGGGCCAGTTCCTCGCGGCCGAGGACATGGCGTTCGCGAAGGGGAAGGTCGGGCACGACCGCGTGCTGTTCACGGAGCGCGGGACGACGTTCGGCTACCGCGACCTGGTCGTGGACTACCGGAACCTCGGCATCATGCGGCGCACGGCGCCGGTGGTGTTCGACGGGACGCATTCGGTCCAGCGGCCGGGCGCCGCGGGCGGGAAGACCGGCGGGGATCGGGAGCTCGTGCCGGAGCTGGTGCGCGCGGCCATCGCGGTCGGGGTGGACGCGCTGTTCCTCGAGGTGCATCCGGACCCGGACCACGCGGCGTCGGACGGGCCGAACTCGTTGACGTACGCGCTGCTCGAGCGCGTGTTGGACGAGGCGGCGCGGATCGGTTCGGCGCTGTAGATCTGGGGCTCCGCCCGTCATCAGTATGGTGGGCCCGTCACTCGGGGCGGTCGGCGCGTACAGATCCTGGCTCGGGGGAGGCGGCACACATCCTGCGTTCGTCCCGAGCGCCATGGCACTGACTCCCATCAACGGTGACAACGGATTCCTCGCGGCGGCGCTCGCGATTCGGGATCTCCCCCCGGAGGTGCAGGCGCAGATCGAGGCGCAGGCCGACGCGTTCTCGGAGGGGGACCTCGACACGATCGACACCCCGAACGAGCAGCGCGCGCTCCAGCAGCTG
>JAUHYN010000110.1 GCA_030426505.1 bacterium
GCGGCTACGACTGTCACATCGTCCCGAACGGCGCCGAAGCCGTCGCGTCCTATGAGGACGGCGGCTATGCGCTCGTGCTGCTCGATCTCCAGATGCCGCTGATGGGCGGGGTGGAGGCGGCCGAGACCATTCGCTCGATCGAACACGCGCGCGGACTCCCGCGCGTCCCGATCTACGCACTCACCGCCAACGCCGTGACGCAGGAGCGCTCGCGGTGCCTCGACGCCGGGATGGACCGCTACCTCACGAAGCCGATCCGCCCCGCGGAGCTGATCGCCGCGATCGCGGAGCGCGTCAGCGAGCCGGCTCGATAGCGCGGACCTGGTACAGCGCGCCGTCCGCGAACCCGAGCGTGCGGTAGTAGCCGCGCGTCCCGATCGCGGAGATCACCGCGACCCGCGCGTAGCCGGCGTCCGCAGCGATCGAACACGCGCGCTCCACGAAGCGACGACCGAGCCCGGCGTGCTGCGCGCCCTGCGCCGAGCGCTCGCCGATCCCGACCACCGCTCCGTAGACGTGGACCTCGCGGATGATCGCGGCGCCGCGGAGCTCGTCGATCACACCCTCGCCGCGCGGGAGGGACAACCGGAGGAAGCCGACGATTCGGTCGTCCTCGATCACCGCCTCCAAGAAGACCTCTTCGCTCACGCCCGCGTCGTAGCGGGTCTCGCGGTGTGTCAACTCACCTTGCACAGCGCGCCCTCGGATCTCGCGGCTGCGAATGTCGACCTGTGCGATCCCGCGCGCCCTCAAACGGGACTCGGCGACCTCCCGCAGGTTCGACGTCTTGTTGCCCACCACGATGTCGTGCGACGGGATGTCGCGGATGACGCGCGTCAGCCGACAGTATCTCGGGACGCGCACCATGCACCGCTCGAGGAGGCCGACGAGCGCTTCGTCGTCGTACGGCACCCACGCTCCGCTGAGGTAGTGCTTCATGAGCTCGGCGCTCTCGATGAGGCTCGTGGGGTAGAGCTTGAGCTCGTCCGGGCGGAAGTCTTCGTCGTCGAAGATCCGCGCGAAGTCCTCGACGTCGCGCTCCAAGTCGGAGCCGTAGAGGTTCGGCATCCAGTGCGCGTGGATCTTGAAGCCGACCGACCGGAGCAAGTGCATCGCGCGCCGCGTCGCCGCGACGTCGTGGCCCCGCTCGTTCATCGCGAGGATCCGATCGTCGAGCGCCTGGTAGCCGATCTGCACCTTCGTCGCGCCGAGCCGTCGAATGCGCTTCACCTCTTCGAGATCGATCCGGTCCGGGCGCGTCTCGACCACGAGGCCCACGCACCTCGACGACGCGGACTCGTTCTTCGCGTGCGCGGCTTCGAGCTCGGACCACGACGCCGACTCCCAGTCCTTCACGAGCTCGCCCTGCTCGCCTTCGATGAATCGCGAGACCACGTGGTTGTACGTCGCGTCGAGCGCGGCCCCTGCGAGGTTCGTCTCGAGCCGCTCGAAGTCCACGTTGCGCGCGTCCGGCGGCGCGCTGTCGGAGACGAAGTCGTTCATCGCGTCGAAGCACCGCTTGATGAACCAGATCTGGTACGCCTCCGGATAGAACGACCACGTCCCGCCGAGGATGATCAGCTCCACCTTGTCGACCACGTGCCCGTTCACGAGGAACGCGTGCAGGCGCGACATCGTCTGCGCGTACGGATCGAACTTGTTCTGCATCGCGCGCTGCGCGCCGGGCTCCATCGCGAGGTAGCTCTTCGGCATCCGCACGTCGTTCGGACAGAAGATGCAGCGCCCCGGACACGGGAACGGCTTCGTCAGCACCGTCACCGGCGCGACCCCGCTCGCCGTGCGGATCGGTTTCATGCGGAGCTTCTCGGCGAACGGCGCCGGGTCCCAACCGAGCGCGTCGGCGAAGTGACGTACGCCGCGGATCAGCTCGCTCTTGGAGAACATGAAGCGCCCGTCCTTCGGGTAGCGGCCGAGCAGCTTCGTGAGTGTTCGGGTGTCCACGTCCGGCAGCGCCCGAACCGCCTCGTAGATCCCTTCGAGCTCGCGCCGGTAGCGCTCGGGTTCGAACTGATACTTGTGCGGGTTCGGCAAGCGGGCCTCAGGACGCGAGCGCGTGATCGATCCCGGCGCACACCGCCGCGACCTGCGCGGCGTTGCAGATCTCGGGCGTGGCGTTCGGGCTGTCCGGGTAGACCTCGGTCGTCGTCACGAAGCGCGCGCGCGTCATCGCGGGGCACAGGCCGAGCGCTTCGCACGCGTACTCGATCACGCCCGGCTGCAGGACGTCGCTCCCGATGATTTGCCCGGCGTCGTCCGCCGGCGCGATGTGCGTGACATGGGAGACCGCGCGAATGATCGCCGCCTGGAACTCGGGCGTCGGCCGCGCCGTGTCCTGCACGAGGTAGAAGCCGTCCGGGATGAGCCCCGGCTCGTAGGCCTTCCCGTCGCGCGCGGCGAGCGCCGGGCGGAACTCGGACTCGTCGGTGTCCGTCGTCTCGTGCAGATCGATGTGCATCAGGAAGTCGACGCCGAGCCCCGCGACGTACCCCATCACCGCGCGACACTCCTCCGCGGGGCTGTCCGCCACGAACGAGCGATTCGGATCGATCGCCTTCGGGTTCCAGCGGTGGATGACCTCGTAGCCCCACGGACTCACACACGGCGCGACGACGAGGTTCACGCGATCCACGTAGCGCGCCGCCGCGCCCCCGAGGAACGCGAGCGCGCCCTGCACACCGCTCGTCTCGTAGCCATGCACGCCACCGGTCACGAGTACCCACGGCGCACCGGGGACCGACGGACCACGGACGGCGAACAGCGGGTAGCGGTCGGGATCGATCGACAGCGCGCCGTAACGCACGACTTCGTAGGGCGCGGCGAGCGCGTCGAGCTTCGCGAGGACCTCGTCGCGGTACTGCCGCTGCACGCGCTGCGTCGCCAACCACTGCTCGCGCTCTGCGGTCGTCCAGGGTTGGCCGGGGGTCCCGATCGGATAGAAGGATTCCATGTCTCGTTTGGCCCTACGGGCGCGGCGAGCTTAGCAGGCCTGCACGAGTGCGCGAACGCCAAGCGCACGTGCGCGCACGCGGCATGCGATCGCGCACCCCACGCTTCGTGCGCACGCGCGTGTGGCCCAGCCCTTGCCATGCGCTCGCACCGTGAAGAACACCCACCCGATCTCGACTCTGTTGCTCTGCACGGCAGCCGCGTGCGGCGGCGACCTCGAAGCGGAGAACACCCCACGCACCGAAGCATCCACGCGCGCCATCCTCGGCGGTACCGTCGTCTCGGACCGGACCCCTGTGGTGTCGGTCAAGACCCAGCGCCAGTTTCCCGGCTACTGCAGCGGCGTGTTGATCACGAATCGCTGGGTACTGACCAGCAAGCACTGCGTCGTGCTCGACCAGAGCGACCTGAGCTCGACCGTGCTCTCGCCGGGCCTCATCGGAGTCGCCGACGTCGACCTCGTCCCCTACCGCGACGTGGATCGCGTCGTCGTCCACCCGACCCATGACCTCGCCGCACTCCGCCTCGCAGACCTGATGCCGAGCGCCGTCCCGGTCGGCCTGTACGCTGGCGCGACCACGCAGCTCGGGCGCGCGACGCTCCAGTGCTACGGCTACGGCCTCGCGGAAGAAGCGGGGACCTCGCGTCGCGCGCTCCGCACCGCCACGATGCGCGTCTCCCGGATCGATCCGAACAACCCGTGGCTCATCCTCGACGCGAACTCGCTCGGCCAACTCCTCTACAGCGGCGACTCGGGTGGGCCGTGCTTCGTCAGCCAGAGCAACGGGTCGTGGACCCTTGCGTCGCTCCACTTCGGGCGCGGGACCTACGACAACGACGTCCAGTACGATCGCGAGCTCGCGGTCCCCGCGTTCCGCGACTGGCTCTTCGGCGCGACCGACATCTGGACCGCCAACGAATGTGCCTCGCCCGTGCAGTTGCCCGAGTCGCGCAGCGACCGCGGCCCGACCCTCGCCGTGCGCTACGACGCCGACGATCGCCCCGAGCTCCACCTGATGTTCAAGCGCTACGGAGCCTCCGACGTGCAGTGGGGGACGACGACGGTCGTGCGTCCGGGCGGCGTCTTCGAAGCGAGCGCGACGCTCCCTTACGCGACCTCGGATCAACCGCGCGCGACCAGCGCCAACGACTACCTCACGAGCGGGACGACGACTTCGCAGGTCGGGCCGATCGGCGGCGCGATCCGAATGCTCCACGGCTCGAGCGCCGGTCTGTCGACCGCACTGCTCCGAACCACGCCGAACGGATTCGGACGCAACTACCAGTGGGCGCCGGAGAGCGTGGTCGGCGCACCCGGTGGGGCGTACGCGATCGCGGGCGACGTCATCGCCGACGCCGGACCGAACAACGACGCGATCGAGCTCAAGCGGCTGAGCCACGTGTGGTCGTGTCGCTGGGTCCTCTTCCAGGGCTACGTGTGCGGCACCGCGCCGAGTTGGCTGGACCAGATGCAGAGCCACGGGCCGTGGTCGACGGACGTCCCGCCCGCGATGATCCACGCGGGTCCCGACGATCAGCTCGCCCTCATCCGGACCCAGAACGGCCTCCCCGAGATCAGGATGGCGTACCTGTCCCCGCCGTCGTTCTTGGACCCGGACTGGTTGACCATCTCCTCGCCGCCGACGATCGGGACCGTCGGGAGCGGCGTGTACTTCGAAGCCGCCGTCGCCCCCAACGGCAACAGCTTCCGGTCGAAGGAAGAGTGGGCGAGCGTTCATCGCGAGACGTACGGCGTCCACCTGAAGTGGACGAACGAGCAGGGCGTCGTCGAGAAGTCCGGCGCCACGAGCTACAGCCGCCCCGCGATCGCGTATCACCGCGGTGAGTTCTGGCTCGCCTACCGCGCCACGAACTCGCACGTCGTACTGCGCCCGCTCGGGAACTGCCTCGGCAACTCACCGTCGGTCCCGCCCCTGTATCGCCTCCCCCCGATCCACGGTTCGCATACGGTCACCGTGGTCCCGTGAAATTGGTCTTCGCCGCGACGGCTCGCTAGACTCCCGGCGCGAACGGTCGCGCCGGATGTCGAAGAAGCCCCTCCTCAACGCCGCCCTCATGATCGGCAGCATCGCGATCGCGCTCGCCGTCGCGGAGGTCGGCCTGCGCGGCTACCGGAAGATGCAGCACCGCTACTCCGCCGAACACGCGCAGGAGCGCGCGCACGGGTGGATCCTCGAGAAGAGTCAGGACGCCTTCGATCGCGAAGGCGACTACTACGGGCGCTGGGACGAGTTCGCGAAGATGCGCTACAGCGGGTACCTCGGCTACTGGCCCGCGAGCGACTTCACCGGCAACGGCTACGTCACGAACGACCACGGCTTCCGGAACGACGTCGACGTCGCGAATCCGAAGGGCGCCGACGAGCTGCGCGTGTTCGTCACCGGCGGCTCCACCGCGTGGGGCGCCGGCGTGAGGCAGGAAGACACCTACGCAGTCGCGCTCGAGCGAACGCTGAGCGAGCGCTTCCCTTCGAAGGAAGTCCACGTCTTCATCGCCGCCGTCGGCGCCTACCTCTCGACGCACGAGCGCATCGTCGTCACGAACAAGATCGCGCGCCTCGAACCCGACGCGGTCGTCCACCTGTCGGGGTGGAACGATCCGTACGCCGGGTACCGCGGCTACAGCGTGATGGACGATCGCTGGGACTACACGAGCTCGGCCGCCGTGCTCGGCACGTATCACCGCCTGTTCGTCTACGACGCGGACAGCGCGCGGATGATGGACCCGGGCCCGCCCAAACCCGAAGAGCACACGCTCGCGATGTTCTTCTTCCTCGACCAGATCTACTACGCGAAGCGCCTCGAAGCCGGGCGCCGACCGCACCAGGCCGTCGTGGACGACTTCGTCGAGAACCTGCGGCTCGCCAAGGCCGCCGTCGCGTCCGAGATCCCATACGTGCTCGCGCTGCAACCGACGCTCTACGCGACGAAGAAGAAACTCACCGAGTGGGAGGAGATCCTGCTCACGAAGAACGAAGCCGCGACCCCCGCCTACGGCCAGTACAACGCGCGCGTCTACGCGCTGTACCGCGAGCAGCTCACGGGCGCGCTCGAACCCAAGGGCATCGTCGTGACCGACCTCGACGCGGCGATCGCGCCCGAGGAGCGCTCCGTCTTCACCGACCACGTCCACTTCGGCGACCGGGGCAATCGACTGCTCGCCGCGCAGCTCGCCGAGGTCCTCACGCCGCTGCTCCAGGCCCGTTGACCTGCTCTTGCCTCACCGCCCGCGGTACATGAAGATGCGCGCCGTCCGAGGGCAGATTCCGCGCATGAGAGCTCGAATATCCCACGCCATCCTCGGCGCTACGTTGGCCGCGTTGGTGGCCGTCGGCCCGGGCGACCTGCGCGCCGAGAACCGCGTCGCGTCGAACCTGAGTCTGTACACCGACGACGACGCGACGGACGTCGTCACCAGCGTCACGCGCGTCAGCGCCGACCCGTGGGAAGGCGGCACGGTCGAAGCGAGCTACCTGATCGACATCATCTCCAGCGCGTCGGTCGACCTCGTCAGCAGCGCGACCCAACGCTTCGACGAGAACCGCCACGCGCTCGGCGCCGCCGTGACGCACGCGATGGACGGCATGTCCTTCAACGCGAACTACGGCTACAGCCGAGAGAACGACTACGACGGGCACGGCTTCGGCGCCGGCGCGGTCTTCGAGGTCGCGGAACGCAACGCGACGCTCGGCGTGTCGTACGCCCTCGAGCTCTCGCAGATCGGGCGCGCCGACGATCCCACCTTCGACGAGAGCCTCGTCACCCACGCGATCGATCTCAACGGGACGCAGATCCTCACGCCGTGGCTCGTCGCGTCCGGCGGCTACGCGCTCGG
Organism: bacterium; assembly: GCA_030426505.1. Classification (GTDB taxonomy): domain Bacteria; phylum Myxococcota; class Kuafuiibacteriia; order Kuafuiibacteriales; family Kuafuiibacteriaceae; genus JAUHYN01. The sequence goes on from JAUHYN010000110.1 coordinate 6,823, forward strand.
CCTCCAGAGCGGCTACCTCGCGAAGCCCTACCGCTACGCGCAGCTCTACCGCAGCGGCGTCGCGAACAATCAGGGCATGGAGGGCGCGCTCGACGTCGGGCAGCTGTTCCAGGCCGGGAGCGGCGTGCCGGAGGTCCACCCGGACTTCAGGATGCGCAACGCGCTGTACGCCGGGTTGAAGGCGCACATCGTGAAGGAGACGGCGGTCGAGTTCAGGTACCGCTTCTACTTCGACAACTGGTCGCTCACGGGCCACACCGCGGAGGTGCTCGGTCACCTCGGGTGGAACGAGAACTTCGGCGCGCGCCTGCGCTACCGCTTCTACGGACAGGGCGCGGCGTCGTTCTACCAGTTCATCTACGACACCCCGCAGCGCTACATGACGCGCGACCGCGAACTGTCGCCGCTGACCTCGCACCTCGTGGGTCTGAAGCTGTTCGCGCGCGCGGAGGATCTCGGGTTCCTCTCCGCGCTCGGGATCACCGCCAAGGCGGACCTGTTCCGCTACGACTACTCCGACTTCCCCGCGCTGCCGACGCGCCAGGGCTTCGTCCTCGAGACGGGCGTGGAGGCGGTCTTTTGAAACGAATCATCTGGGTCGCGCTGCTCGCGGCGACGGCGTGCGTCGAGAACGAGCCCGTCACGCGGGGCGACGTCGACTTCGACATGTACCGCTGCCAGGTGCAGCCGATGATCGACGCGAAGTGTTCGATGCTCGCGTGCCACGGCGACGTGCGACGACCCTTCCACTCCTTCACGCGCAACCGGATGCGCATCGAGGGCACGGACATCCAACGCGACCTCCCGCTCACGATGCAGGAGCTCCAACTCAACTACTCCAGCGCGCTCGGCTTCGTGACGGACGATCCGGACGCGTCGTGGCTCCTCCTTAAGCCGTTGGACTCGGACGCGGGCGGCTACTACCACCGCGGCAAGGAAATCTTCGGCGGACCGGACGTCTTCGCGGACACCGAGGACCCGGACTATCAACTCCTCCGCAACTGGCTCGCCGGCGCGACGGACGACCCGACGTGTGTCTACCCGGGGACGGAGGGGTGAGCGTGCGAGTCGCGATCTTCGCCCTCGCGTTCTGCGTCGCTTCGCCGGCCTACGCGTTCCACACGGAGGACCTCTTCGAAGAGAGCGCCGCGACCGGCGGCGCGAGCGGCGTGTTCTACACGGGCTCGCCGCGCGCGAAGAACTGGACGTGCGCCGCGTGCCACCTCGACGCGCCCGGCGTCGTGTCGCTCACGTTGAGCTCGATGCCTCGGACGCTGTTCGCGGATCTCGAGTACGAGCCGGGGCAGACGTACACGATCACCGTCGGCATGACGAACGAGACGAAGGGGCTCGAGGCGTCGTCGAACTACAACTCGTTCGCGATGGAGTTCCTCGATCCCGAGGCGATGCCCCTGGGCGGCTTCTTCGGGTTCGACGAAGCGATCCTCTCCACGATCGGGATGAACGGCGGCGTGCTGTTCGCGATCGGTCAGAAGAACGTGCGCCTCACCGAGTGGACGTTCTCGTGGCAAGCGCCGATGGACGGCCCGGACTACGTGGATCTGTATCTCGCGGGCGTGGACGGCGACGGCGCGAGCGACGCTACAGTCGCCTCTTCCAACCCCGGCAACGACGACGTGGTCACCGGCGCGCTCCGCATCGCGCGTCAGGGCGCGACGCCTCCGCCGCCCATCCCGAAGACCGGTGTGTCCGGGAGCGGGTGTACCGCGGTACCGGGCAGCCAAGACGCTTCGTGGCTCGTGCTCCTGGTCATGGTATGGGCGGCGCGAAGGCGACGATGACGAAGACCATTCACGTCGGTGTCGACGCCACCACCTGGTGGAACGATCGAGGCTTCGGCCGATTCACGCGCGAGCTGTTGATGGCGCTCCTGGAGCGCCAGGACTCCGGGTTCCGCTACACGCTGGTCGTCGACCGTGACGCCAACGGCGAGCTGCCGAAGGGCGCGGACGTTCTGTCGGTCGCGACCTCCAAGAACCTCGACGAGTCCGCGGTGGGCGACACCTCGCGGAGCCCGCTCTACTTGTTCAAGCTGGGGGCGGCGCTGCGGCGGCAGAAGTTCGATCTGTTCTTCTACCCGGCGGTCTACTCGTACTTCCCGATGCTCGCGCGGATGCCGTGCGTGGTCTGCTACCACGACACCACCGCCGAGCGGTTCCCGAAGCTGCTCTTCCCCACGAAGCTGAACCATCGGCTGTGGCAGGCGAAGACGATGCTCGCGCGCGCGCAGACGACGCGCGCGATGACGGTGTCGCACGCGTCGGCGCGCGACCTCGAGCAGATCCTCGGGTTCCGGCGCGAGAAGATCGATGTCGTCACGGAGGCCGCCGACCCAGTGTTCGCGGTGACGGACGACGCCGACCACGCCTCACGCGTGCGGGCCGAGCACGGCATCGCCCCGGAGCGTCGGTTGCTCGTCTACGTGGGGGGAATGAACCCGCACAAGAACCTGCTCGGGTTGTTGAAGGCGATGCCAGACGTCGTGAAGAAGGCGCCGGACGTCCACCTCGCGATCGTGGGCAGCACGTCGGGCAAGGGGTTCTGGGACGACGTCCCGGGGCTGATGCGCTTCGTGGAAGAGCACCCGCCCCTGTCGGACCACGTCACGTTCACCGGGTACATGAGCGACGAAGATCTCGTCGCGTTGTTCCAGACGACTTCAGCGCTGGTGTTCCCTTCGCTATGGGAGGGCTTCGGGCTGCCCGCCGTGGAGGCGATGGCGTGCGGCGTACCGGTGCTCGCGAGCCGTCGCGGGAGCCTGCCGGAGGTGGTCGGGGACGCGGGCCTGTTCTTCGATCCGGAGTCGCCCTGGGCGATGTTCACGACGATCACGAAGTTCCTCGAGAACGCCGAAATGCAAGAAGACTTGCAGAAGAAGGCGCTCGCTCGAGCGGAGACCTTCACGTGGGCTCGCGCCGCCGAGCTCGCGGAGGTGTGTTTCCGGAAGTGCTACGAGGATGGCCGCTGACGACAAGCGAGGCGCGAAGCGGCGTACCTTCTTCGACTTCATCCTGCTCGCCGGCGGCGAAGGCCTGAGCAAGGTCGCCGGCTTCATCGCGTTCGGGTATCTCGGTCGCGCGCTCACCAAAGAGGGCTACGGCACGGTCGAGACGGCGGCGTCGTTCGTCGGCTTCTTCTCGATCATGGTCGACTTCGGCCTCGGCACCATCGGCGCGCGCGAGGCCGCGAAGGATCGCGCCGTGGTGCCGACGTACGCGGGCCTGATCCCCGGCGCACGGTTGTTGCTGGGCTTGCTCGCGGTGCCCGCGATGCTGTTGCTGTCGTGGTGGATCGTGGAGCCGTCGGCGCGCCCGCTGGTCTGGGTGTTCGCGGGGAGCCTGCCGTTCCTGGTCCTGAACCAACGGTGGCTGTTCCAGGGCATCGAGCGGATGACCGTGGTCGCGGGGGCGCAGCTCCTCCGCATGGTCGCGTTCCTCGTGGGCGTGCTGTTGGTGGTGCGCAGCGCGGATGATTTGTTGGCGGTGGGTTACGTCGAGGTCGCGGCGGTGGGTTGTATGGCGATTTACTTCGTCGGCAATCAGCTGAGGTTCTCGATCCCGGTGCGCCTGTCTTGGCCCCGCGAGCCGCTGAAGCGTCTGTTCTCGGAGGCGTGGTTCGTCGGGCTCGGTCAGATGGTCTGGGCGTTCAACCAGCACACGCCGGTGCTGTTGATCGCGGGATTGGTGTCGGCGACGGAGGTCGGCGTCTACGGTTCGGCGAACCGCATCTTCGTGTCGCTGTCGACGTTCTCGATGCTCTACCACTTCAACTTGTTCCCCACGATCTCGCGCCTGTTGGCGGAGTCGAAGGAAGAGTTCGACCGCGCGATCGAGGCGTCGTTCCGGGTGACTTCGTGGGCGTCGGTGGCGGTGGCGGTGGCGTTGACGATCCTCGCGGAGGAGGCGTGCGTGATCGCGTTCGGGCCGGACTTCGCTTCGTCCGGTCGCGCCTTGGCGATCCTGGCCTGGAGCCTCCCCATCACGTTGGTGTCGGGGCACGCGCGGTGGGGCCTCGTGGCGTGCGGTCAGCAGCGCTACGGGTTGGTCGCGCAGGTGGTCGGCGCCGTCGTCACCGCGGGCCTCGGGTTCGCATTGGTCCGTGAGTATGGCGCGGTCGGGGCGGCCGTCACGAACGTGGTCGCGGCGTCGCTGGCGTGGATCGTGTGCCAGGTCTACGCGGTGAAGTTCCTGGAGCGGATGCCGTTCCTCCTCGCGTCGCTGAAGCCCGCGCTCGGCGCCGCAGCGGCGCTCGGCGCGGCGTCGTTCGTGCCGAACCCGTGGCTCGCGACCGCGGCGGCGGCGGCGGTGTATCTGGTGGTGGCGGGCGTGCTCGAGCGAGCGCTGGTGAGCGACTTCCGAGACCTGTTCGGGCGTACGTGACGTCGGGCGCATGGCCCTCCGCGTCCTCGGGGCGGGGTGATTTCACCGCGCGGGCGCCGCGACCGCGTCGGTCACCAACAGCTGCGACCTACAGTTCCCTCGCCCCTCCGTCGCCGCGCCGAACCTCGACTGCGGCCGATGCGACGGCGCGTTGGGGCCGGTGCCGTTCGGCGACGAACACAGTCCTGGCCCCATCTCCTGGCTTATGAGGTAGCGGTCGCTCGCGTTGGACTGACTCACATACGTGTTCGCGTTGTTGTAGCGCATCACGCAGTCGTGAGCGCCGGACTGTTGTCCTCCGTTGGCCCCCAGCCAGAGCCCTTCGGCGCGCCCGGGGAGTCTCCCGAGGCGCGCGAGCATCAGCGCCGTCGCGTCGACGCCGCTCTCTCCGAGTACGCGAATCTGGGAACCGGCTCCGGCGCCGCGCTGCTCCACGAGCGCCCCCATGGCCTCGCGCCAAGTCACTTCTTCGTCGGTCTCGCCGTGGTGGTAGACGTTGACCGTATGGAACAGCTCGTGAGCCACGACCTTCGATAGGTAGACGCCGTCGAGCGTCGCCCAGTCTCCCATGAGTTGTACGGAGGAGATCGTCTTCGGGTTCCCGGGCCCTCCCCGCGCCGCCGCGAACCCCGTCTGTCCGGCGATGACTTCGATGATCACCGCGTGCTGATCCGCGACCGACGGCCCCCTGGCGCGATTGGCGTTGATGACCCTCGCCGACGTCATCTGCGCCCGCGTGAGTCCATCGTGGACTTGGAGACGAGAGAGCCGCTTGAACCGAGCGATCCCCGCGGTCGCCGCGGCCTTCGCGCGATTCTCCACGAAGAAGTCCTTCCGCTTGGGATCGCCGGTGACGTGCTCATCCCCGACGTAGAAGCCGCGGTACTCCTGGTACAACGTGAGGCCGTCCCCGGGCGTAGCGTCGCCGACGGGTTGAGCGTCGGCGTCGGACGCATCCGCGAGCCCCATGACCGCGTTCGTCTGCTTCCAACCGTCCGCGATGAACGAGCTCGCGCTCCGCTTCGGGAGACGGAGCCCGTCCTCCGCTGCGCCGCGGACCCGCCCGACGACTTGGCGTCCTCCCTGGAGGACCGCGGTCACCGAGAGCTCGGACCAACCGCCCCAGTCGTGGGGCTCGATGCCGACCGTGTCGGAGAAGCCGTCCGGGTTCGTGCGCGTCGCTCGCTGCGCGCGATCCTGAATGACGTGCGTCCCGTCTGCGGACGCCGCGAAGCGGAGATCGAGCTCGTCGTCCATCGCCGCCGCTGGGAAGTTCATCGCGATCCCGGGTTCACTCGAAGTGTCGCGCAGCTCCCAGATGAACTCTGCGACGGGGATCGTCGGGGAGCGCCCCGTGGAAGATACGAGCGTCGCCGTCACGTCGAGAGGCGCACCCGCGCCGTTGGGGAGCGCCGCGCTCGGCCGCCAGCGCTCGTAGGCCGCCGCGGAGATCTCGAGCGTGAGGTCTTCCGTCTCGGCCGGAGTGAGCGTGAAGTCGAAGGTGTAGTCGAGCGGAGTCGGCGTCCCCATCGCGATCGCCGTGTAGAGCGGCGCGAGGAAACCGGTGAGTT